>JAJTFU010000079.1 GCA_021299075.1 Novosphingobium sp.
GCCGGGGTATTCGGGAATGCGCGCGGCCCAGTGGTGGCCGTTTGCCACGCAGAGCGCATCGTAATGCATCACCTCGCCGGTCGAGAGCGTGATCCGCCAGCCGGCCCCTTCAAGCCGCTCGGCGCTTTCGACCCGGGTGTTGAAGCGGATATGGCGGCGCAGATCGAAGTGATCGACGTAATCGTGGAAGTACTGCAGCAGCAGCGAATGGTGCGGATAGTCGGGCCATTCGGCCGGCACCGGATAGTCCTCGAACGCGAGGCGCCACTTTGACGTATCGATGTGCAGGCTCTGGTAGCAGGCGCTCATCCCGTTGGGGTTGTTGTAGTACCAGGTGCCGCCGATATCGTCCGAGGCCTCGAACACGTCAAACGGGATGCTGTAATCCTGCAGCCGCTTGGCCGTGGTGAACCCGGAACAGCCCGCCCCAATGATGCAGACCCGTGGCAATGACATGCGCCGCTCTCCCTTGTTGGCGGGAGTATGTTTAAGCGGGCGATTAAAGTCCAGCGCGGAGTCCAGGTAGCGTCAGCGAATCACTCCGATCGCGTCGGGCGCAGGCACGCCGTTGGGGCCTTGCGAGAAATTCTCGGAGACCCAAACGCTGAACATCGGCGATCGCTTGTCGAGGCCAGGCGGCAGCTTGATCAAGATCCAGCCCATCGGCCCGGCGTTCTTCGCCCCCGGAAACAACGCCTTGTATTCCGCGACGGAGAGCGGCCCGGCGCGGAACTTCCACCCGGTGCGAGCCTCGGTATAGGTCCCGTTTCCGGTGGCCGGATCATAGGGGCTGGCCAGGATATGGCTGAGATCGCTCGCCATCCACAGCGCGCTGTCGAAAGGCTGGTTATGGCCATCGGCATGATGCGCCTCGAAAGCGATGATATCCCACTTGGCGAGCTCGCCGGTGGGCAGTTTCAGTCCCTTTTCCAGCGCGGCGGCGGTGATCTTGCCGGGCTGGAAATCGCGGACCCAGGTGGTGTCGAACCAGGTGAGCGCAGAGGCCATGCCATCGGGCGGCCCGGTGACGGCCCCGGTGTTGTAGCGGGAATAGTCATTGGCCGGCTTGGTCGACCAGTGAACCGACTGGGCCATAGCGGGCTGGCTGGCGGCGAGCAGCAAAAGGGTTCCAAGCAGACGGTTCATCGGGGGCTCCAGGTTCAGCGCGGGTCGTGGCGCCGATCCTGCGTGATCGGGGCATGGGCCGCGCTACCCGAATGGGTAGCCAAATTTGACCTGGCGCAACGTCTTGGCGAGTGCCGCAGACTATCCAAGCCTTGCAGGGGTGCCGCACAATGGACCGCGCAATGGAGGGCATGCATGGAAAATTCTTTTGATCCCACCGCCTGGTCCGGACTGGTGCTGGGCATGACCGCGCTGTTCGCGGGCATCGGCGCCCTGCGCAAACCCGGCGCCTGGCGGACCATGCTGGAAGAGGTCGAGAAATCGCCGGCGCTGCAATTCCTGTCCGGGATGCTGGAACTGGTGGTCGGTACGGTGGTCTACCTTGCCAACCCCTGGGTTCCGGCCGACCTCCTCGCCTGCTTGCTGAAGGGCATCGGCGGGCTGATGATGATCGAGGCGCTGGTGATCCTGGGCTTTGTCGACATCTACAGCCAGTTCTGGCTGAAGAACCTCACCCACATGCACCGCGGCTGGGCCATGACCACCAGCCTGTTCGGGCTGGTGCTGGCGGTACTATCGGCGCTGCGGTTTCACTAACGGGTGAAGATCAGCTTGGGGCCAGCCTCGGTCATCGCATCGGCGGCTTCAGCAAAGCTGGCAATCCGGTGCGTGACTGGCTGCGGGTGCAATTTGCCGCAGGCCACGCAGCCCAGCACATCGCCCAGCACGGCGCTCGATTGGACCCGGCCGGTGTGCACCGTGATCCCCTTGTAATAGGCCTGGGTCAGCGGCACTGGCGTCGCCCGGTCGAAATACATCGAAACCACGGTCAGCACGCCATTAGCGGCGGTTGACTGGATCGCGAAGGCCAGCGCGGCGGGATCGCCCGCCGCCTCGACCACGATCTCGAACTGCGTCTCGGCCCGGCGGCCCTGGTCGAGCGCCAAAGGCCCGGTCATCGCCCCCAGCGCAGCGGCGGCGACAAGCCGGGCTGGATCGTCATCAAGATAGGTGACTGCACCCGCGCCCAGTGCCACGGCTGCCGCCGCAGCATAGAGCCCCACGCTCTGCGCCTTGCCGCCGATGACAAGCACCTTGGCGCCCGGACGTTCAGCCAGCGGCCCGGCGACCCCGCGCCACCCATCGGCGACATTGTCGGAGAGGTTACAGGCCACTTCGTCTGGCACCCCGGCGGGGATCGGCACCAGCATGTGATCGGCAAAGGGCACCCGCACCAGATCGCTGAAGCCGCCGCCGAAATCGGTCTTGCCGCCGGCGGCCAGGCCATAGGAGGCAAAGGGCGGAAATTCGGTGCAGGTATTGGTCCAGCCGCGCCGGCAATAGTAGCAGCGCCCGCAGGACAGCTGGAACGGCACGATCACCCGCGTACCCGGCGCATGGGGCACCTGCTCGCCCGCGGCGACCACTTCACCGACCATTTCGTGCCCAAAGGCAAAGGGGCCAGGGAACGGCACGAAGCCGGTGGCGATGTGCAGATCGAGATCGCAGCGCGCGACCGCGAGCGGACGGACAAGGGCATCGGTCGCGGCCAGCAGCGTGGGGGCTGGCACCTCGCGCCATTCGAACTGGCCGGGCTTGAAGAACGTCATCTGCTGCATCGTGGTCACGGCTGCACTCCGTCTGGTCTGCAGGGCCCAGTACCATTCGGCAGGCAACATTCGTATTTGCGCTTACGCAAATTACTCTTGCGTTATCGCAATACTTGATTAGCCCAGCCAACGATGTCGCAATCACCGGACCCACTCGATCTTGCTGCCCTGGCCGCCGTCGCCCTGCACGGTACGCTCAGCGCGGCCGCACGCCGCGGGGGCGTGGCGGTATCGACCATCTCTCGCCGCATTGCCGCGCTCGAAGCGGTGACCGGGCTTGATCTGATTGACCGGCGCAATCGCGGTGCGATGCTGACCGAGGCGGGCGAGCGGCTCGCGCTGGCGGCCGAGCCGCTGGCCCGCCAGCTTGACCAGGTCGAGGCAGAGGTTGCCGCATTGCGCGGCGGGATAGCCAAGCGTCCAGTGCGACTATCGGCGACCGAGTTCGTGATTGCCGATGTGCTTTCGCCGCGACTGGCCTTGCTACCACCAGGTGGTGCAGGGCTGGTGCTGCAAAGCGAGGCAGAAGTGGTGAGCCTTGCTGCCCGCAAGGCCGACATCGCCGTGCGGATGGTCCGGCCCGAAGGCGCCAGCCTGGTGATCCGCAAGCTCCCGGCGATCACGCTCTCGCTCTATGCCGCAGCAGACTATCTCGCCGGGCGCGAGGCGATCGACGATCTTTCGGCCGAGCGGCTGATTGCCTATGACGACAGCTACGGCCCACTGCCCGAAACCAGCTGGATCGATCAGCTGGGGCTGGGCGGCGCGGTGGTGCTCCGGTCCGGCAGCACGCGGGCCTTGTTCAACGCCGTGCTGGGCGGCGGGGGGATCGCCTTGCTACCAGACGCCGTCGCAGCGCGGTATCCGGAACTGGTCCGGCTCGACGCCGGCTTGCGGATCGCCCCGCGCCAGCCCTGGCTGACCTTGCACCGCGATCTCCAGCACGACCGGGCGGTGCGCCGCGTGGCCGATTGGGTGATGGCCAGCTTCCGGGCCCTGGTGGACGGATAGTGCGGGCGGTGCGATCAGCGCGGCGGCCGCATTAGCCCAGCCCGGCAGCAAGGTGCTGGAGCGCCGCGAGGTGGCCAGCAAAAGCGGCCCGCCCGGTTCGGGTGAGCGAAACCCAGGTGCGCTGGCGTCCATCGAGTGCCGCCTTGCGCAACTTGACATAGTCTTCCTCCACCAGCGCAGAGAGGTGCTTTGAAAGCACCGAATCCGTCACCCCGGCGATGGTTTTGAGCCGCGCGAACTCGGCCTCGTCAACATTGGCGAGTACGGCGCAGATCTGCAGGCGCGCGGGCGGATGCAGTACCATGTTCAGGTTAGGCATCGTCACTGGTCGCCACCCCGAAGTTCGGCCTGGTAAACCCTTTGCCAGACCACGCTGGCCCAGGTGGCGATGATGCAGGCAAGCCCGGCAATCGCGAGCTTGGTCAGGACCGAGAGGCCAGCCGTATGCGCGTGGACCTGGGCGAACAGCAGCGCAAGCAAGGCACCAAGCAGCCCCAGCGTCATCGGCAATGTCCGTCCGCGGCGATAGCCGTTCACGAAGGTCCCGCTCCGCCGCCGGTCACTGCGGTACAGCCAGAAGCCAAAGGCCGCTGCCGCGACGGCAATGACTGCCTTGCCGGGCATCGGCACCGCGATCATTCCGTTGATGGCTGCCATCAGCACGCCGAATGCCGCATGTCGCCACGGCGGACATGACTGACTTTCAGCCAAGCGGTCCTTGGCCTCCTGCATCGCCGCCAGGGCCGCCCTCGCTTCATCCTGGTTCATCCGGAAACCCCATCACTTTCCAATGCGGAAAATGAATAGTTCTGACCTTCGGGTCTGGCAAGCAATAAGTTTCCAGATTGGAAAGTAAGCTGGCAAGACGTGGTTTTCAGCCCTTCCAGCCCGGGCCCTTCACGAACTTGCCGGGGCGCGCATCGGTGTGCTCGCCGCTGCGCAGCACGGCGGTGCCGTTGACCAGCACCTCGGACACCCCGACCGCATAGGAGTGTGGCTTGTCGTAGGTCGCGGTGTCGGCGATCTTGCTTGGATCGAACACCACCACGTCTGCCGCATGGCCCGCCGCCAGCCGCCCACGGCCGCGGATGCCAGCCTGCTGCGCGGGGAGCGAGGTCAGGCGGCGGATCCCTTCGGCCAGGCCGATCACCTTCTCTTCCCGGATATACTTGCCCAGGAACCGCGCGAAATTGCCATAGGCGCGCGGGTGGGTGTTCTTGAGCATGAACTTGCCCTCCGGCGCCATCGATCCCGCGTCAGAACCGAGCATGGTCCAGGGCCAGCGGATGTTCTTCTTGATGTTCTCCTCGCTCATCAGGAAGAAGGCGGCGTCGACCCGGCTGTCATCCTCGATCACCAGGTCGATGATCGTGTCCTCGGGGCTGGTCCCGCGCATCGCCGCGACCTGCGCCAGGGTCTTGCCGGTCAGCGGCTTCAGCGCCGGGTTCTTGAACCCGATCAGCAACACCCCTTCGGGTGAGCCGGTGTTGTGGAGCAGGTTCTCCCACCCCTGCGGCACGCCCCGCATCTCGGCCAGCACCCGCGCGCGGATCACGGGATCCTTGAGCCGCGCGACCCAGGCATCGTGCCCGCCCTGCTGCACCCACAGCGGCATGGTGGCGTAGAGCCCAGTCGAGCCGGCGGTATAGGTGTAGAGATTGGCCGACACGTCGATCCCGGCCTGCCGGGCGGCGTCCATCCGGGCAAGGCCCGCATCGGCCTTGTGCCAGTTCTCCTTCCCGGCGGGCTTGATGTGATACATCTGCACCCGCGCCTTCGCCCGGCGACCTATCTCGATCAGCTCGTCGATCGATTCAAGGTAGCGCTCCGCCTCGCTGCGCATGTGACTGATGTAGCCGCCGCCGCTCTCCGCCGCCGCCGCGGTCAGCGCCACAAGCTCGTCGGTGTTGGCGAAGTTGCCCGGCGCATAGATCAGCGAGGAGCCGACCCCCAGCGCCCCGCCGCGCATTTCCATGCGGACCAGATCCTGCATCCGGCGCAGCTGCTCAGGGCTGGCACGGACATCGTCATAGCCAACCTCGTGCATCCGCAGCGTCGTTGCGCCGACGAAGGACGCGACGTTGCAGGAGACCCCCTTGGCTTCGAGGAAATTGAGGTACTGGCCTAGCGTGGTCCAGCCGATGTCGAACTTGATATCGCCCTGCTCACGCCGCTCGCGTGCCTTCATTTCGGCAGTCAAAGGCCCCATCGACCAGCCTTCGCCCATCACCTCCAGCGTCACGCCCTGGCGGATGTCGCTTTGCGAGCGACCATCCTCGATCAGGCTTTCGGTCGCCCAGGACAGCATGTTGATGAAACCGGGGGCGACGGCCTGGCCTTTCGCATCGATCTCCAGCGCGCCGCGCGCTGCAGAGAGGTTGCCGATCGTGGCAATCTTGCCATCGATGATCCCGACATCGGCCTCACGCCCTTCGCCACCCAGACCATCGAACACGGTACCGCCGCGCACGATCGTGTCATAGCGCCCGGACTTTCGCGCCTCCGCGATCGCGGGCGAGACAGCGAGAGCGGCGAGGCCTGCGGTAAAACCGCGGCGTGTGGCGGTGATGGTCATGGGTGGGGACTATCCGGGCCTAACCCAGCTGCGTCAATCCCGAGGCATAGGGTGCGACCAAGGTGCTCGCCCGGTCCCAGCCGCCCAGCAGCCAGACCCGCAGCGCGGCCGGATCGGCGGGCAGGATTACCGGCATCCGCTCAACGCCCAGCTCGCGCAGCGCGGCATTGGCTGGACAGGTCAGCAGGGCAAAGGAGGCGACCTCGCTGTCCTTCCACACCCCGGCACAAGCGAACAGCGGCTGATCGGCGCAGCTGAGCCAGACCTGGCGGCGCTTGCCCGTGGTCGGATCGGTCCCGCCCCACAGCATGACCGCAGTGGCGGGAACGAGGCAGCGGAATTCGCTGTTGCGCAGGTTGCCGATCCAGAACGGCGCATCCGGATTGCGCACGGTCAGGACGGAACGGCCCGGGTCGCCGGCGGAAGGCGGTGGCGGCACGCCCCACAGGCGCGGCACCAGCCGCCGCTCCGCCTCGCCCGGCGGCCGCGGTCCAGCGATGAACTCGCGCCCCGCCGTCACCACCGGGGCGAAGCTGCCGGGGGAGACGGTTCCGCCAGCCCAGGGGTCCTCGGCGGCCGTGCGCGCGCCGAACCGGGCGGCAATCTCTCCTGCAGTGGCACCAAGGCGATAAAGCACGGTCATTGCTGGACCTTTCGCGCGGTGCTGGCATAGTGTCCAGCGAGCCGAGCAAAAAGCGGCCGGGTAGGGGGACTGCCATGCTCAACGAGAAGCGGCGCGGGCTGCTGGTATTCAAC
Source organism: Novosphingobium sp. (assembly GCA_021299075.1). Lineage (GTDB taxonomy): Bacteria > Pseudomonadota > Alphaproteobacteria > Sphingomonadales > Sphingomonadaceae > Novosphingobium. Next base: position 7,078 of record JAJTFU010000079.1, read on the forward strand.
GGGATCGGACTGATCGCCACGGCGATCCTGTCGGGCTGGTTTTACTTCTTCTTCCTGCTGGGGGCGATCGACCTCTGGCCCTTCGTCACCGACGTGCCGGTCAACATCGGCGGGGATCGGCGGGCCTGGAACATGGCGCACCTAGAAGGGATCACCAACGGCACCATGCTGATCGCGATCGGCGCGGCCGGCAGCTATATCCGGCTGGGCGAGCGCGCTCAAGCGGTGCTGTTCTGGGCGGCGCTGGCCTTTGGCTGGCTGTTCACCCTGCTGTTCTGGGCGGCGCTGGCCTTTGGCTGGCTGTTCACCCTGCCCGCCATCGCCAACGCCCTGTTCGGCACGCGCGGGCTGGAGTTCGGCGGTGGGCCCTTCCCCGGCGATGTCACGATCAACAACGTGATCTTTCTGTTTGGCTGGCCGGCGATGGTCGGCGTGCACGTGGCTGTGGCCCTGCTGCTGTGGGGCGCCTGGCAGCACCACCGCCCCGGAGCCGGCCAGTGAGCGAGCCAGTGACCGCGCGCCCGGCCATCCTCGTCCGCCGCATCCCCTTCGCCTTTGACGAGGCGATCGATCCGGTCTGGAACCCCGGCCAGCCCGAATGGAGCCACATGGTCAACGGCGCCTCGCTCGCCATGCCCTATCTCGAACCGTTCCTGATCAAGACCGTGACCGAGGCGCTGAAGCAGGTCGATGACCCCGCGCTGAAGGCCGATGTCCAGGCCTTCATCGGCCAGGAAGGCGTCCACTATCAGAGCCACCGCCGCTACAACGAGATCCTCAAGCAGACCTACCCCGAGCTCGCGCTGACCGAGGCGGAGATGGACGCGGACTACCGCCGCTTCCAGAAGCGCAGCCTGAAGTGGCGGCTGGCCTATACCGCCGGGTTCGAGACCATGACCATGGGCATCACCGAATGGCTGATCCGCCGCCGCCAGCCGCTGTTCGCCGGGTCCGACAGCGCCATCGCCTCGCTGGTGCTGTGGCACATGGTCGAGGAGACCGAGCACAAGAACGTCGCCTGGGATCTCTACAACCACCTCTATGGCGATTGGCTCGGCCGGACCTGGGGGCTGGTCTGCGGGACGGTTCACGTCGCACTCGCCAGCCGCAAGGGCTATGTCCGGATGCTCCAGCGCGATGGCCTGTGGCGCAGCCCGCGCAGCCGGCTGCGGCTGTGGACCATGGTCGCGCGCTTCCTGCGCCACGCCTCGCCCGCCATGCTGCGCTCGCTGCTGCCGGGCTACCACCCGTCGAAAGCGCACGATCCGGCTTGGGTGGCGCAGTGGGCCGGGGCCTATGCCGCCCTGCCAGAGGGGCGCATCCCCTTGCTCGACACGGCTGACCCGGAAATACCGGCGCAGTTCGCCTGAGCGCCAGGCGCGATCGGATCAGCCGCCCGAGAGCCCCAGCCGCTTGCGAATCCGGCTCAGCGCGATCGGGGTGATGCCGATGTAGCGGGCGATGTCGGCCTGGAGCAGCCGGACGGCCAGCGCCGGTTCGGCCGCCAGGAAATCGCGATAGCGCTGCTCGGCGCTGGCGCAGAGCAGGGCCTCCTCGCGGCGCTGCTTACGCGCCTGGAGCCAGGCAGAGAAGCGGGAGAAGTCATCGCGCAGTGCGGCATCGGCCGTCAGCTGCCGCGCCAGCCAGTCCAGCGGCAGAGCGACGACGCGGCACGGCTCCAGCGCCACGGCGCCAAACCGGCTGGCCCCGGCGCTCAGATCCCCGCTGCCGGTGAACAGCCCCGCATCGACAATGAAGCTCTTCACCCATTCCTCGCCATTGGCAGTGAGGTAACCCAGCTTGATCAGGCCGCGTTCGAGCACCCACAGCTCGGCCGCCGGCTCGCCCAGGGCGAAAAGCTCATCGCCCGCCGCCAGATCGCGCGGGCGCCATGCCGCGCCGGCCAGCGCGCGGAGCCGATCGATCACCGGAGCGGGGGCAAATTCAGCCATCGATAAACCCAGGTTAATTCCAGCCAGCGCGGGGTGTGCCAAAGCCGGTGCGACACAACTGGTAAGCGAGGTAGAATGCCGAGGCTCCTATCGCAACCGACCACAGTGCTGGTCACCGGCACGAGCTCCGGCGTGGGCGCGGCCCTGGCCCGGCAACTCCTGAGCGCCGGGCACCGCGTGATCGCCATTGCCCGGCGGGCCGATCAGGCGCCGGAGACGCCCGGCCTGATCCCGTACGCCTGCGATCTGGCCGATCCCCAGGCCACCGCAGCCCTCATGGCGCAGATCGTGGCGTCGCACCCCGAACTGACAGTGGTAATCAACAACGCCGGCATCCAGCTGCCCCTCCGTCTTGACGACCCCGCGCTTGACCCGGCCGGGTTGGAACGCGAGCTGGCGGTCAACCTGCTGGCCCCGGCCATCGTGGCCCGCGCCGTACTGCCGCGCTTCAGCGCCAGCGCGGAGCCGACTGCGATCGTCAACGTTTCCTCCGGCCTCGCCTTCCATCCCAAGACCATCACGGCGCTCTATTGCGCCAGCAAGGCCGGCCTTCACAGCCTGACGCAATCGCTGCGGTACCAATGTTCCGGCACCCGGATCCAGGTGAGTGAGGCGATCCTGTCCGGCATTCGGCAGGGCCGCGACGAGATCTACATCGGCAAGGCCCGGCTGCTGCCGATCCTGAACCGGCTTGCCCCGGCCATTCCCCGTGCCATGCTGCGGCGATCATGAAAGACCTGCTCAAGATCGCGCTGATTCTGGCGCTCGCCTTTGCCTCCACCTTCCTGCTGATCCAGGGCACCGGCCTGGTGACCGAGGAAGGTGTGCGCGCCTTCCTGGCTCAGGCACACACGATCCACCCCGGCTGGTTCGTCCTGCTGGTGATCCTCCTCTTGGTAGTGGACCTGCTGATTGCCGTGCCGACCATGGCGACGATCCTGCTGGCGGGCTATTTCCTGGGTCCCTGGCTGGGCGGCGCGGCTTCGGCCACCGGGCTGATGCTGCTGGGCACGCTGGGCTATGGCCTGGGCTTCCGCTTTGGCCGCCCGATCCTCGGCCGCCTGTTCAAGGACGAAGCGCGGCTGGCCGGGATCGAGGCCGCCTTTGCCCGCAACGACCTGCTGGTGCTGTTCATCTGCCAGGCCCTGCCGATCCTGCCCGAGCTGAGCTGCACCCTCGCCGGCATTGCCCGGATGCGGTTCGCCCGCTTCGTGCTGGGCTATGGCGTGGGCGTGGTGCCCTTCGCCTTCATCGTGGCCTGGGGCGGGTCGGCCAGTACGGCCAGCGATCCCTGGCCGGCGATCTATACCGTGATCGGGGTCAGCACGGCGCTGCTGCTGGCCTGGCGCATGCTCAATCGGAAGACTGCCTAGCCACACTTGGCGGTCGGAGTTGGCCCTCCCAGCAAAAAGGGAAGGCGGCGCAACAGCACCGCCTTCACCCGGTATGCCTCTCGTTCAGGTATCAGTTGCGGCGGCGAGCCATGATATCGCCGGCGGTCCGCACAGTCGTGCCATTCTGCCTGAATTGGCTGCGCTGCGCCTGCGGTTGCATGCGGACCTTCTGCACTGCCGGCAGCAACAGGCCAGCACGGGGCTTAGCACCGGGTGCCTGCACTTCGCCCGCGGTCGCAACGGTGGTGCCGTTCTGCTTCAGCTTGGCGCGCTGTGACTGCACCGGCTCGCGTACCTTCTGGACTGCGGGGAGCAGCAATGCGGCCTGCGTATCACCCTGCGGTGCCTGGACCTCGCCAGCCGTGGCAACAGTCGTGCCGTTCTGCTTGAGCTTGCCGCGCTGCGCAGTGGCCGGCTTCCCGTCCTGGTACTTCTGGACAGCAGGCAGCAGCAGGTGCGGCCCCTTGGTCGTGTTCGGGGCCTGAACTTCGGCAGCCGTGCCAACGGTAGTGCCGTTCTGCTCCAGCTTGCCGCGCGTGGCAGCGTCCGGGCGCCCATCTCCGTTTACATCACCGCTCGCCACCCAGATGCCTGAAGCGGTCTGGTTGGGGGCCTTGGCGCGGTCACCGGCTTGCGCCGCAGTTGCCGCCAGGGTCAGCGCGGCGAGGGTGGCAATTGACGCGGCCTGCAGCGCGGGTCGGATACTGTGGATCTTGCTCATAGTCTGGTCCTCTCAGCTCTCTCACATTGTTCTCCCGCCGGGGTCGTTTTTGCTCCGACGACGAATCGCCTCTAGCCTTAATTGGAGTGTTAGTCTAGAGTGCAAATCTAGATACAAAGTCTAGAGTGACATTGGGCAAGGGGCCTGCCAAGGAAGCGCCATGGTGCAATCGCGCAGTGAAGATACGAAGAACCGGGTGCTTGAGGCGGCCTGTGCCCTGCTGATGGAGCAGGGCATTTCCGAAATGACGATGAAGGACGTGCAGGAGCGTTCCGGCGTTTCCAACGGCTCGATCTTCCATCACTTCGGCTCGAAGGACGGCATTTTGGAGGCGCTGTTCGTGGCTGAGCGGCGGGCCTATCTTGGCAGCGTGGGCGCGGCGATCATCGCGCACGAGGGCGATCCCTGCGATGCCTTCGGTGCCGGAGCCGCAGCGGCGGTGCTGTTCCACGCCCGCGATCCGCGGCGCTACATGCGGTTGATCGCAGCCTTTTCCAATTCCGAATGGCTGTTCCGCAACGAGGCGATCTGGGCCGGATTGGTGCGCGAGGTTGAAGCGCCGGTGATGCAGTGGGCGCTGCCGCACTTCCAATCCGGCACCCTGCCGATGCTGCCGCCGGGACTGTTCCAGTCCTACATGCTAGGCCCGCCCGAACAACTGACCCAGGTTTGGGTGCGGCGCGGGATGCCGGGCAAGCTGGAAGACTATGCCCCGATCGCCGCGCAGTTCGTCAGCGCCGGCCTGCGGGCCCTGCGCGAAGCCGGTACGGTATCGCCCGGCTCGTAACGCGGCTGGACCTTCGCGCGGCAAGCGCCTATCTATCACCCATCCCCGGGGAGCCGCTTGGCTGAGAGGGGCGGTTAGCATCGCCCGACCCGTTGAACCTGAACCCGTTAGCACGGGCGGAGGGAGTGGTCCGGCCTTGCCGCTATCGCTCTCGCTCCGCCCACGAAGGAGCGTTTCGCATGGCCGACATCAACAGCAAGCTCGAAATCGGCGTCACCACCGGGCCGATCCGCGGCTCGAAAAAGGTCCACGTCGGCCCGCTGGGCGTCAAGATGCGCGAGATTCACCTGGAGCCCGGCAGCGGTGAGCCGCCGGTGCGGGTCTATGACACTTCTGGCCCCTATACCGATCCCGAAGCCACGATCGACATCGCCAAGGGCCTGACCGAGCTGCGCCGTGACTGGATCCGCGGCCGCGGCGATGTGGAGGAAGTGACCCAGCGCGAGGTCAAGCCCGAGGACAATGGCCAGCTCGGCCCGGACCGTTCGGGCGGCGTCCCCCCGTTCCCCAATGTCCGCCGCCAGGTGCTGCGCGCCAAGCCGGGCATGAACGTCAGCCAGATGCACTATGCCCGCCGCGGCATCATCACGCCCGAGATGGAATATGTCGCCACCCGCGAAAACCTGGGGCGCGAGATGCTGCGCGAATATGCCCGCGACGGGCAGAGCTATGGCGCCGCCATCCCGGACTATGTGACCCCCGAATTCGTCCGCGATGAAGTGGCCCGTGGCCGCGCGATCATCCCCAGCAACATCAACCACCCGGAATCGGAGCCGATGGCCATCGGCCGCAACTTCCTGGTCAAGATCAACGCCAATATCGGCAACTCGGCGGTCGCCTCGGATGTCGCCTCCGAAGTCGACAAGATGGTCTGGTCGATCCGCTGGGGCGCGGACACCGTGATGGATCTTTCGACGGGCCGCAACATTCACGACACCCGCGAATGGATCATCCGCAACAGCCCCGTGCCGATCGGCACCGTGCCGATCTACCAGGCGCTGGAAAAGGTCGGCGGCATTGCCGAGGACCTGACCTGGGAAGTGTTCCGCGATACCCTGATCGAACAGGCCGAACAGGGCGTGGACTATTTCACGATCCACGCCGGGGTGCGCCTGCCCTATGTGCCGCTGGCGGCCAAGCGCGTCACCGGCATCGTCAGCCGCGGCGGCTCGATCATGGCCAAGTGGTGCCTGGCGCATCACAAGGAATCGTTCCTCTATGAACGGTTCGACGAGATTACCGAGATCATGAAGGCCTATGACATCGCCTATTCGCTGGGCGATGGCCTGCGCCCCGGATCGATCGCCGATGCCAATGACGAGGCCCAGTTTGCCGAGCTCTATACCCTGGGCGAACTGACTCACCGCGCCTGGAAGGAAGACGTCCAGGTGATGATCGAGGGCCCCGGCCACGTGCCGATGCACAAGATCAAGGAGAACATGGACAAGCAGCTTGAGGTTTGCGGTGAAGCGCCGTTCTACACCCTCGGGCCGCTCGTTACCGATATTGCCCCGGGCTATGACCACATCACCAGCGGCATCGGCGCGGCGATGATCGGATGGTACGGCACGGCGATGCTTTGCTACGTCACGCCCAAGGAACACCTCGGCCTGCCGGACCGCGATGACGTGAAGACCGGCGTCGTCACTTACAAGCTCGCCGCCCACGCGGCGGACCTGGCCAAGGGCCACCCGGCCGCCCAGGTGCGCGACAATGCCCTCAGCAAGGCCCGCTTCGAATTCCGCTGGCGCGACCAGTTCAACCTGTCGCTCGATCCCGACACGGCCGAGCAATATCACGACCAGACCCTGCCGGCCGAAGGCGCCAAGTCAGCCCACTTCTGCTCGATGTGCGGGCCCAAGTTCTGCTCGATGAAGATCAGCCAGGAAGTGCGCGACTTTGCCAGGCTCCAGAACCAGGACAGCACCACCTTCGTCGCCGCCGAAGAGGCTGAGAAGGGCATGGCCGAGATGAGCAAGGTCTACGACGCGACCGGGCGCGAGCTCTATATGGGGGCTGGGGATCGGGAGCACGATTGAGGCGGCGGATCGGGCCTAACGGCTCTATCCGCCATGGGAAGAGGACGAGGCCCTACGATGACCACCGACCTGTCGACGCCGCTCATCATTGAGGTATCGCTCAACGGCTCGGTCTCGCCCGATGCCAATCCCCATGTGCCCTACGCGGACGAAGATATCGTCGCCCAGGCGCTTGAATGCATGGCGGCGGGTGCCGCGCTGGTCCACAATCACACCCGCGATCCGGTGTTCGGGTCGACCGGGCGGATGGATGCGGAAGACTATGCCCGGCCCTGGCGCGAACTGCTCAGGCACCGGCCCGATGCGATCCTCACCCCGACCATGCCGGTCGGGCCCGACGGCGTCCCGGTCGAAACCCGCTATGCCCATATCGAGGCGATGGCCGAGGAAGGCCTGATCGCGCAGGGCCTGGTCGATCCCGGCAGCTTCAACATCACCGCACCGCTACCCGACGGCAGTTTCGCGCCGACAACGCTGGTCTATCGCAACGATGCGCGCGATTCCCACTATTACATCGAAGCTTGCCGCCGCCATGGGCTGGGCATGAGCATCTCGATCTTCGAGCCAGGCTTCGTCAAATTCATCATGGCGCACGAACGCGCCGGCAAGCTGCCACCGGGAGGCATCCTGAAATTCTATTTCGGTGCCGATAGCATGCCGTTCGGCCTGCCGCCGACCGAGAAGGCGCTCGAAGCCTATCTGGAGATGATCGTCGGCACCCGCTTGCCGTGGCTGGTGTCAAGCTTTGGCGATGATTGCGTCGGCTGCGGGCTGGCCGAAGCAGCGATCCGCCGGGGCGGGCATGTCCAGGTGGGGATCGAACCCTATGGCGGCCCGCGCCAGCCCCGCAATGTGGAACTGGTTGAAGAAGTGGTCGATCTCGCCCGACGCCTTGGCCGCCCCATCGCTACTCCGGCGCAGGCGGCAGAAATCATGAACCTGCCCAGCTATCCGGTCCGCTTCGCCGCGGCGGCGTGAAGACTGAGGGACGCAGGGGACGCGGGGGCGGTGACCGGGAGCACGATTGAGGAGTGCGACATTTGAGTGCAATGTCAGCGCAATTTCCTTTGACGTTGTCTCAAACCTCTTTTCCCTTAGATTGGCTGGCTGCAACATGACCGAACAGATCGATCGGCGGGGCGTCCTTCTCGCAAGTGCCGCCAGCGGCTTCGGGCTGTTCAGCTGGGCAACCTCTGCCTCTGTCCCCGTCGCTAGATCGAGTTTTGAAGCTATGACCGAAACCCCCAATGCAAAATCTGCTCCAAAAGCGCTGGCTTTCGATGTGTTCGGCACGGTCGTCGATTGGCGCTCGAGCATTGCCGCTGTGGCCGCGCCGGTACTGGTTGCTGCGGGGCGTGCCGATCTGGATGCCTTTGCCTTCACCGATGCTTGGCGCGCGCGCTACATTGTTGGGATGCGGGCGTTCGAGCAATCGGGGCGGGGCTTCGTCAAGCTTGATGTGCTGCACCGCGAAATGCTCGACGCGCTGCTTACCGAGATGAAGCTCAATTTGGACGAGAGCGATCGCCAGGCACTGGTGCTGGGCTGGCATCGGCTCAATCCCTGGCCGGACTCGGTCGAAGGACTGACCCG
>JAJTFU010000080.1 GCA_021299075.1 Novosphingobium sp.
GCTCGACCGGGATGGCAACAACCTGCTAAGCTTTGAGGAGTGGGCCGTTGCCACTTCGAACCGCTTCAAGGGTGCCGATGCCAATGGAGATGCCAGCCTGACCCGCGCGGAATTTGTCACCACCCGGCCCAAGCAGACCCAGCGGCCCGACTGTCGCTGTTAGGCGATCCAGCCCGCCAGATCAGCCTTCGCCCGCGCCGTATAGGCTTCCTTGCGGACCTTCTTCTTCACATCGGCATCGACCGGCGGGAACAGCCCGAAGTTGACGTTCATCGGTTGATAGCTGTCGGCTTCGGCATCGCCGGTGATGTGTGCCAGCAGCGCGCCCAGCGCCGTGGTGCGGGGCGGGGCGGACCAATCCTGCCCGGCAACTTGTGCCGCCGTCATCAGGCCCGCCAGCAGGCCGACTGCGGCGCTTTCGACATAGCCTTCGCAGCCGGTGATCTGGCCGGCAAAACGGATGTGCGGTGCCTGCTTGAGCCGCAGCTGCCGGTCGAGCAGGGTGGGAGAATTGAGGAAGGTGTTGCGGTGCAACCCGCCCAGGCGGGCGAACTCCGCCTGTTCCAGCCCCGGGATGGTGCGGAACACGCGGACCTGTTCGGCGTGCTTGAGCTTGGTCTGGAAGCCGACCATGTTCCACAGCGTGCCCAGCTTGTTGTCCGGCGCAGCTGAACCACGGCATAGGGCCAGCGGCCATTGGGATGCTCGGGCGTGGCCCAATGCGGGTTGTCGAGCCCCACGGGCTTCATCGGCCCGAATCGCAGCGTTTCCACCCCGCGCTCGGCCATAACCTCTACCGGCATGCAGCCGTCGAAATAGGGGGTGTTGGCCTCCCATTCCTTGAACTCGGTCTTCTCGCCTGCCAGCAACTCTTCGCGGAAGGCCAGGTACTGGTCCTTGGTCATCGGGCAATTGATATAGTCGCGCCCGTCACCGCCCATTTCGAGCGAGGCTTCGGCGCCCTTGTCCCAGCGGCTGGCCATCCAGGCCACGTCCATGTTGATCGTGTCGCGGTAAACGATTGGCGCGATCGCATCGAAGAAGGCAAGGCCCGGTGGCGATAATGGTAAGGCCCGCCGACGGCAGCACGTCGATCCGCTCACGCACTACAGCCAGCGTCGGCTGGGCGGCAAGGGCCGCCTCAACTTCGGCCGAAAAGACATCGCGGTCGACCGCTAGCGCCGATCCAGCCGGCACCCGCGCCTTGGCGGCGGCGGCCATGATCAGCGAATCGAGCTGGCGCATCTCGTAATGCAGCAGGCCGACGGCATTCTTCTCGTCATCATCGGACCGGAACGAGTTGGAGCAGACCAGTTCGGCCAGGCCCGCGGTCTGGTGTGCCGGGGTCATGTCGCCACCCCCGCGCATTTCCGACAGCCGCACCTTCAGCCCGCGCTTGGCGAGCTGCCAGGCGGCCTCGCTGCCGGCCATCCCGCCGCCGATGATGTGAACGTCATATGCCATGTGCGCGCCCCTAACGCTTGCAAGGCTGACAATCCAGCGGCAAGCCTGCGCCAGAGGGAAGGGGAGACCAAATGCCGCATCGTGCCCTGATCGAGAAACGGCCCTGGCTATTGGCCAGCCTGGCCGCCGGGATCGGTTTCTGGCTGCTCAAGGATACCGGCCTGCCCGGGCTCTACCAGATTGCCCTGAAGGGTGCGGGGGTGGCGCTGCTCGCGGTCTATGCCCTGGCGCGGCACAAGGGGCACGATGCCAACACCATTGCTGCAGTCATGGCCTTTGGCGCGCTGGGCGATGTGCTGATCGAGTTCAAGCTGGAGGCTGGCGCCGTGGCCTTCCTGATCGGCCACCTGATCGCGATCCGGCTCTACTGGCAGCATCGCCGGCCGGCCCCCACCGGCAGTCAGAAAGCGGCGGCTCTCGCGCTGCTGGTGCTGACGCCGCTGGCCTCGTCCCAGCTCGGCGGGGCGATGGTGGGGCTCTATGCGCTGGGGCTGGGCGGCATGGCGGCCACGGCCTGGCTCAGCACTTTCTCCCGCTACCGGGTTGGTCTGGGGGCGGTGATGTTTGTCGCCTCGGATCTGCTGATCTTCGCCCAGATGGGCGTCCTCGCGCAGAGCCCGCTGCCGGGCCTGCTGATCTGGCCGCTCTACTACTTCGGCCAGTTCCTGATCTGCGTCGGCTTGGTGGGTGAGCTGCGGCGGCGGGCCGGGGCGGCGTGAACACTTGCCGCTGGGGCGCGGCTGACCTAGGGCGCGGGCCATGAGCAATTGCCAGCTTTACCTGATCTCGCCGCTCGACGTGGGCGGTAACTTTCCCGAGCGGCTCGCCCGCGCGCTCGATGCCGGGCCGGTCGCTGCGTTCCAGTTCCGCGTTAAGGGGATCGACGAGCATGAGGCCGCGCGCCTTGCCGCGCCGCTCCAGGCGATCTGCGCGACGCGCGACGTGGCCTTTATCGTCAACGATTCGATCAGCCTCGCGAAGCGCCTCGGCGCCGATGGCGTTCATCTGGGGCAGGACGATGGCACGGTCGAGGAAGCGCGCCAGCGGCTAGGCCGTGAAGCGCAGATCGGCGTGACCTGCCATGACAGCCGCCACCTCGCGATGGAAGCGGGCGAAGCCGGGGCGGACTATGTTGCCTTCGGTGCCTTCTTCCCGACCACCACCAAGGAGGTGAAGCACCAGGCCGGCACCGACCTGCTCGAATGGTGGCAGGCGATCATGGAGATTCCTTGTGTCGCGATCGGCGGGATCACGCCGGAGAACTGTGCGCCGCTGGTTTCGGCGGGGGCCGACTTCATTGCCGTGACCGGAGCGGTTTGGAATGGCGACGAGGCGGAAGCAGTGCGCGCTTTCGCCAAGGTGCTGGCCGCAGACTAGCGGTTGTTCTGGACCCGGCGCACGCAGCGCAGGTCGGTTTCCTGGCCAGCAGCGTTCAGTGCGCGCAGGAAGTTGTTCGAAAGCTTGCGGAACTTCTGCCCCTTCTTGGGGCCGCTGGTCATGACCACTAGGTCACCGGTCAGCAGGTAAGTGCCGCGTCCCGTGCTGGTCGAATAGCGCGAGGCATTGTGGACCGAGAAGTCCTGATCAGCCTGGCGGATCCCGGCGGCACCAGTGGCGTCGCCCGGCAACTCGCAAACATAGAAACCTTGCTGCAGCACGCCGATCGGCCCGCCGGGGACGGGCTTGATCGTCTGGGCCGGGGCGCAGGCCGCCAAGGTGACAAGGCTGCCGGCAAACAAGAACAGGGCGCGCTTCATGCCGCTTCGCTTAGCAGCACCGGCCCCGCCTTGCCAGCACCGCAAGGGCACACCTTGCCGGAAGCCCTGACAGGCGCTAAGGGCGCGCCTTCACCCGCCACTGGCGGGCGGCTCTTTCTCAATCCAGCAAGGCAGGCGTTATGGCCAAGATCAGCGGCGTGGACATCCGTCCCGGCAACATCATCGAATACGAAAAGGGCATCTGGAAGGTTGCCAAGACCCAGCACACCCAGCCGGGCAAGGGCGGCGCCTTCATGCAGGTCGAGATGAAGAACCTGATCGATGGTCGCAAGACCAACGTGCGCTTCCGCAGCCAGGATACCGTCGAAAAGGTCCGGCTCGATACCAAGGATTTCCAGTTCCTCTATGCCGAGGGTGATGACCTGGTGTTCATGGACGTCGAAACCTATGAGCAGATCAACCTGCCCAAGGACCTGCTGGGCGGCGCCGATGCCTTCCTTCAGGACGGCATGACCGTGCTGCTGGAAATGTACGACGAGCGTCCGATCTCGGTCCAGCTGCCGGAACAGGTCGAAGCCACGATCGTCGAGGCCGACGCCGTGGTGAAGGGGCAGACTGCCTCGTCCAGCTACAAGCCGGCGATCCTGGATAACGGCGTGCGCGTGATGGTGCCGCCGCATATCGAAAGCGGCACGCGCATCGTGGTGGACGTCTACGAACGCTCCTACGTGGGCAAGGCGGGTTAATGGTCGATTTCGTGACTGGAACGGCAGTCTTCCGTAGTCTTGAGCCATGGCAAGGCGAGACGCTGGGTAAGATCGGTTCGTCAGATGTCTATCTGCTTTATGCAGATAGTTCATACACTTGGCATACCAACAAGACTGACGAATTGTTCTGCGTGCTTGAGGGCTGTGTCGACATGGACGTGCGCGATGCAGCCGGCGAGCGCCGCGTCAGATTGGAGCGGGGTGAGTTTGCGATGATCCGCGCGGGCGAAGAGCATGTTGCGCATCCGATCGGCGAAGCACGTATCCTGATCGTGGCAGGAGGCTGATATGGCCCTTTCTGGCTTGATGCGCGTGATGGAAAAGGCCGCCCGCAAGGCGGGTGGCCGCCTGCGGCGTGACTTTGGCGAAATCGAGCATCTGCAGGTCAGCCGCAAGGGCCCGGCCGACTTCGTGTCCAAGGCCGATCAGCACGCCGAGCGCACCCTGTGGGACGAACTGCGCGCGGCGCGTCCGGGCTGGGGCTTCCTGATGGAAGAAGGCGGCGAGATCGCGGGTGAAGAGGGCAAGCCGCGCTTCATCATCGATCCGCTCGATGGCACCAGCAACTTCCTCCACGGCATTCCGCACTTCGCGATCTCGATCGCGGTGCAGGAGCCGCGTCTGGACGGCAAGGGCTGGGGCGAAATTACCGCCGCGCTGGTCTATCAGCCGGTCACCGACGAGAGCTTCTGGGCCGAAAAGGCCCGCGGCGCCTGGCTGCAGGACCGCCGCCTGCGCGTTTCCTCGCGCCGCCACCTCGATGAAAGCCTGATCGCCACCGGCATTCCCTTTGCCGGGCGCGGGGACAGCGCCGAATGGACCCGCATCTATGGCGCGCTGGCGCCGCAGGTGGCAGGCATCCGCCGCTTTGGCGCGGCCTCGCTGGACCTCGCCTGGGTGGCTGCGGGCCGCTTTGACGGTTTCTGGGAAAGCGCGCTGGCGCCGTGGGATACGGCGGCAGGCTGCCTGCTGGTGCGCGAAGCCGGCGGGTTCGTCTCTGACTGGCGCGGCGTGTCGCAGCCGGTCTGCGATGCCCAGGTGCTGGCCGCCAACGATTCGCTGCACTCCAAATTGCACAAGGCGCTGGTCGGCGGGCTGAAGTCCTGAGCCGAATTGAAGGCATTACTTGAACCCGCGAGGCCGCGCGGCTAAGCCGCCCGGCGTTGCAGGAGCCCCTGTGGCGGAATGGTAGACGCGAACGACTCAAAATCGTTTGTCGCAAGGCGTGCCCGTTCGAGTCGGGCCAGGGGCACCATTTGCGGGATTGCTAGAGCCGGCTCTGCCGCCTAGCCTTGCCGCATGAAGCACGTCCTCCCGTTCGCCGCCCTTCTGCTTGCCTCCGCTGCGCCGGTGCAGGCCGATCCGATTCGAGACCAGGTTGCGGCCGAGCTGCCGAGCCTGATGGAGATCTATCGCGATCTCCACCAGCACCCGGAATTGAGCTTTCAGGAAGTCCGATCGGCCAAGATCATGGCCGATGCAGCGCGCAAGGCCGGGTTCGAGGTGACGGAAGGCGTGGGCAGGACCGGCGTGGTCGCGGTGATGCGCAACGGGCCGGGGCCGGTCGTGCTGGTCCGGGCCGATATGGACGGCCTGCCGATCGAGGAGCAGACCGGCCTGCCCTATGCCTCGAAGCAGCGCGGGGTCTCGACCGCCGGGGTCGAAAGCGGGATCATGCACGGCTGCGGCCACGATACCCATATGGCCGGCTGGATCGGGGCGGCCCGCGTACTTGCGGCCAACAAGGCCAAGTGGTCGGGCACGCTGGTGATGATCGGCCAACCGGCGGAAGAGATCAACCTGGGCGCACTGGAGATGATCAAGGACGGGTTGCTGACCCGCTTTCCCAAGCCGGACTACACCCTGGCCTTCCACGATAGCGCCGAGCTGGCTTCGGGCGTGGTCGGCGTCAAGGCCGGCTTTGCGCTCGCCAATGCCGATAGCGTCGACATCACGGTCAAGGGCCTGGGCGGCCACGGGGCCTATCCGCACACCACCAAGGATCCGATTGTTCTCGCCAGCGCGATTGTGATGCGGTTGCAGACCCTGGTCAGCCGCGAGAGCAATCCGTTCGAGGCCAGCGTCGTCACGGTTGGCGCGATCCACGGCGGGGCCAAGCACAACATCATCTCGGACGAAGTGAAGCTGCAACTGACCGTGCGGTCCTATTCGGATTCGTCGCGCAAGCTGCTGCTTGACGGGATCAAGCGGATCGCCCGGGCCGAGGCCATGGCATCAGGCCTGCCGGAAGACCGGATGCCGGTGGTCAAGGTGGCCGAACCCTATGCCCGGGCAACGTGGAACACGCCCGAACTGGCCGAACGGATGCGCGGCGTGCTGACCAAGCGCTTCGGCGCGGACCGGGTGGCCAACCCGCAGCCGTCGATGGCGGGTGAGGACTTCAGCGAAATCGCCCGCGCCGCCGGGCCGAAGACGCAGTCGCTGATCCTGTGGATCGGCGGGCGTTCGGCAGCTGAAATGGAAGCCGCCGCCAAGGAGGGCAAGCAATTGCCCGGCCTGCACAGTCCGTTCTGGGCGCCAGAAGCCGACAAGGTGATCGCGGCCGGCGCCGAAGCTCTGGTCGCCTCCACCTTGGAACTCATGCCGCGCAAGTGAGGCTGATTGCGTTGAACCGAATTTGCGAATTATTCGCATTAAATTGATCGGTTTTGTCGATTAGCCAGCGCGGAAATTTCCTTTGGATTTAGGTGGGCTGATTGCGCATTGCGCACCGGTCACGATTCCCCGCCAAAGGAGACACAACATGGGACTTAAGGGCTCGAAGACCGAGGAAAACCTCAAGGCTGCTTTCGCTGGTGAAAGCCAGGCGAACCGCCGTTACCTGTACTTCGCACAGAAGGCTGACATCGAAGGCCACAACGACGTTGCCGCCGTGTTCCGCTCGACCGCGGAAGGCGAAACCGGCCACGCGCACGGCCACCTCGAGTACCTCGAAGAGTGCGGCGATCCGGCCACCGGCGAACCGATCGGTGATACCGTTGCCAACCTGAAGGCGTCGATCGCCGGTGAAACCCACGAGTACACCGACATGTACCCGGGCATGGCCAAGACCGCCCGCGACGAAGGTTTCGACGAAATCGCCGACTGGTTCGAAACCCTGGCCAAGGCTGAAAAGAGCCACGCCGGCAAGTTCCAGAAGACGCTCGACACGCTCCTCGCTGACGCGTGATGCATTAGCGCCGCCCCGGGTCCGTCCCGGGGCGGCGTTTGATTCCAGAATACAGGGGTTCCCGCCATGGAAGGCAGCCTGGAAGCGCCGACCCGCCACGCTATCCCGTGGCAGGATGAGGCCTGGTACGATGAAGCCGCGCTCGATGCCGAGCTGCGCCGCGTCTATGACATCTGTCATGGCTGCCGGCGGTGCTTCAACCTGTGCGACAGCTTTCCGATCCTGTTCGACGCGATCGACGAGGCGCCGAACGAGGAAGTCGAGGACCTGACCAAGCCGCAGCTCCAGGCCGTCGTGGACGCCTGCACGCTGTGCGACATGTGCTTCATGACGAAGTGCCCCTATGTGCCGCCGCACAGCTTCGATCTGGATTTCCCGCACCTGATGCTGCGCGCCCGCGCAATCGAGCATCGCAAGGGCGAAACCAAGCTGGCCGACCGCGAACTCGCCAAGATGACGCGCAACGGCAAGCTGGGTTCGGCGGTTGCCGGGCTGGCCAACTGGGCCACGGACAACGACAACGATTTCACCCGTGGCCTGATGGAATCGACCCTCGGGATCGACCGCCGCGCCCACGTGCCGACTTTTGCCGAAGTGCCACTGGTCAACAAGGCCGTCGGCATCGTCCCGCCGCCCAATCCGGATGGTCCGGCCTTCGGCAAGAAGGTGGTGCTCTATGCCGGCTGCCACGACAATTTCAACGATGGCACTGCCGGCGAAGCCGCGATCAAGGTGCTGGCCCACAATGGCGTCCAGGTGCGGGTCGAGTACCCGGACTGCTGCGCCATGCCGAAGTTCGAGAATGGTGATCTGCCGGCTGTGGCCAGTGCGGCGACCCGTATCTCCGCCTTCTTCCAGCCGCTCATCGAGCAGGGCTGGGACATCGTTCCCCTGACCACGTCCTGCGCGCTGATGCTGAAGTTCGAATGGCCGCTGATCGAGCCGGAGAACGAAGCAGTGAAGCTGCTCAGCAAGCACACCTTCGACGTGTCCGAATACGTCGTGGCGCTGTCGAAGGAAACGGGCCTGGCCCCGATCGAAGCCATGCCGGCTTCGATTGCCGTGCACTTTGCCTGCCACGCCCGCGCCCAGAACATGGGCCCCAAGGCGATGGAAATGCTGAAGCTGATCCCAGAGGCCAAGCCGGCTCTGACCGAGCGCTGCTCAGGCCACGGCGGCAAGTGGGGGATCTTCAAGGAGAACTTCGACCGCGCTGTGAAGGTGGGCAAGCCTGCCGCGCGCAACCTGCTGAAGAACGAGCCCGATGTGATCGTCAGCGAATGCCCGTTGGCCGGCCCGCATCTGAAGCAGGTGATCGAAACCACCGGGGCCGAGGCCCCCGACCGTATTGGCCATCCGATCGAGGTAATGGCCCAGGCTTATGGATTGTAAGATCATGCCCAGAAACGCCCGCACCATCACTGCCGACGATATCCTGCCGCTCGATCGCTATGAGCTGATCCGCAATGACAAGAAGCAGGAAGCCCTGCTGCGCAAGAAGCTGACGCGCATGGGCGTTGGCCCGCATGCCACGGTCTTGTTCGAAACCTGGGATTCGATGTGGCTCCAGGTCCAGGAAATGCTGCGGATCGAAAAGGGCGGCGCGGACCAGTTGGTTGATGAGCTGTCGGCCTATGACCCGATGGTCCCCAAGGGCCGCGAGCTGACCTGCACCCTGCTGTTCGAGATCGCCGAGCCGGATCGCCGCGATGCCTTCCTGCGGACGATTGGCGGGGTGGAAGACCATATCTCGATCCACGTCGGCGGCCAGGTCATCAAGGCGCGCCCCGAAGGCGATGTCGAACGGACCCGCGAAAGCGACGGCAAGGCCAGCGCGGTCCATTTCCTGCACTTCGATTTCGACGATGCGGCGATTGCGGCCTGGAAATCGGGCGAGGGCAGCGCGATGCTGGTGATCGATCACCCGATTTACGGCCAT
>JAJTFU010000081.1 GCA_021299075.1 Novosphingobium sp.
GAGCAGCTGGTGCTGGTGCTGGCGCTGGGTTGCGAGCGGATCTTCTGTCTGGCCAGCCGGATGTCGCCGGATATCGCGGCGCTGCAGCATGAGGCCGAGCGCGCCGGGGTGCGGTTCCAGCTGATCCCGGGCCCACGCGGGCTGCTGGGCCATGTAACCGCCACCGATGAAGTCATTGCCTTGACCGATGGCCTGTTCGCTTCGGTTTCGGATGCCGTCGCCTTGCTGGAACCCGGGCCAGCGGTGCTGGTCCAACCGGCCGAGAGCGGGGTTGAGGCCGGGTTTGAACGGATCGATCCAAGCCTGGCTAGCGGCGGAGCGCTGCGTGTTCCAGGCCGGCTGGTCGAACGGCTGGCTGACCTGCCGCACGATTGCGATGCCTTTTCGGCGTTGCTGCGGATTGCCCTTCAGGCCGGTGTGGCCCAGCGGCCGCTGCCACCGGCGGGGCAGGGTGACGGGTTCTGGACCCTGCTGGCCAGCGAAGAGCAGGCCCATGCGCTGGAGCCGCTGTGGATCCGCCGCCGAATCCGCCATGTCCGCCCGTTCAATCCCACCCGCGGCCTGGCGCGGCTGCTCGTGCGCAGCTTTGGTCCGGCCCTGCTCCATGCCGGCAGCGGATCGCGCTTTGTCTTCGGGGCGGCGACGGTCCTGCTGGTGCTGGCCTTTGGCATCGGCTGGCTGGGCTGGCCTGGCGCTGCGCTGGGCGTGGTCGCCCTGGCCTGGCTGCTGGGCGAGGCAACCGTGGTCCTGCAACGGATCGAGGCGGATCGCATTGTCCCGCCAGGGCGCCGGTTCAGCCTGCACGGCCTGTTCGAATGGGCTGTCGATGTCCTGCTGGTGGCGCTGATTGCCTGGGCCATTCCAGCCGGACCCTGGCTGGGGCTGATCGAGCGGCTGTTTCCGCCGGTTATGTTGCTGGCTTTGCTGCGAATTGTTCCGCGGGTCTTGCGGCATGGGTGGACAGCCTGGCTGCAGGACCGGGCCCTGCTTGCGATCCTGATCGGTCTGGGCTTGCTGGCCGGGCTTGGAGCGCCATTGATCTACGGGTTGGCGGCCCTGCTGGCCGCCTGCGGAATCCTGTGGCCGCAGGGGCCTGCACGGCTAACGCCGTCTTAACCAGATCTGCGCTAGGTCCTGCCTGATGAGCGAGATGTCTGCACCGGCACGGCCCGAACCCACCGTCGAAGACGTGCTGCGCGATGAATTGGCGCAGGGCGATGCCGTGATTGGCACCATCGCGCCGATCCTGCGGCACCTGCTGGCCAACGATGACCAGTCGCTGTTCAACGACGAAGTCGTCGCACGCGTGCGCGGGATGGTCGATCATCTTGCGCGCCAGGTGCTTGATGCGGTTGAGGATGCGCAAGGGGCCGGGGCACGCCACGATCATGATCCCGCTGCCGTCGATCAGGTCATCGCCACACTGGTTGAGCGCGCCGCGCTGCTGAACCATATCCATGCCCAGGCGCTGGAGTTCCAGCTAGGCGAGCGGCTGCAGGCCCGCATCGCGCTCGATCCGGTGCTTTCGCCGCTGCTCCAGGCACTGATCGCTTCGCCCGACAGCACCACGGCTGCCAGCGCGATGGCGCTGCTTGCCGCGCAGGCCCGTTACGTTCAGGCCCAGCGGCGGATGCAGCTGCCGGTTGGTGAGCTGCCGGCCGATCTGTTCCATGCCATCTTGCAGACAGTTCGCGGGCTCGAGGCCGAGCCTGAGGTTCTGGCCCAGGCCGAGGCGGCGATCCGCACCGGCTATGACGAAGGGCGCAGCCGGCTTGGTCTGATGGCGCGGCTGGTCATGAGCATGGGCGGCGGGGCGACTGCCGCCCTTGATCTCAGCCATGCCGGGGTCGGCCTGTTCCTGACCGCGCTTTCGCTGGGGGCCGGACAGGATCGCGACCTGACCGCACTGGCTGCGCATGAGGGTCAGCTTGCCCGCCTGGCGCTGGCGCTCCGCGCCGCCGGGGTGCGGCCTGAGAATGTTGAAGAGCAGTTCCTGGCAATCCACCCCGATGTCAGTCTGCCCGAGGGCTTCGAAACACTGGGGGCCGATCGTGCTGCCGCGCTGCTTGCCCGCTCCTTTGCCGGGGCGGGCCGCTGAGCCGTGGAGCCAGGCGGCGCCTATCTGGCCCGCGCCACGTGCGACGGGGACGATGTTCTGACATCGGCTGACGAGCTGCTGGCTACGCTTCAGCACCGCTGCGGCGGTGACGTTCCCGGACCACTGGCCATCCCCGCGCTGCGCGATCTGGTCCAGCGCGCCCGTGGGCTTGGCCTGAAGCTGGCCCGGCGGATGGATGCCAGCGACGGGCAAGATGCCATTTCCGCCTGGGTCGAGGTTGAGCCCGATCCCGCTTCCGGTGCCTGCCGGATCGGCGTGGCCAACTGGCAGGCCACTCCGCTGCCGGCCGAAGATCTGAACGAGACCGCGGCCCGCCGCGTTGCCATCGATCGAACCGTGGCGGAACTGGTGGCCGTGCTCGATGCAGCCCAGGCCATCATTGCCGTCAACGCCGAGGCGCCTGACCTGGATGAAGTGACCGCGGCCATGCAAGCCGGGGTCGGACGGCCCTGGACCGATTTCATTACGGTCGAAGGCAGCGCGCACCGCCAGCCGGTGCATTGGCGCCTGCTCGACGGGGCCGGGGTCAAAGTGCCCGGTTCAAGCCGCAAGTGGCGCGCCACCCTGGTGCCCAAGACCGGCGTCGCCGGTGAGATTCACGGCTTTGAGCTGTGCCTGACGTCGGAAACGGTTCTGCCTGAGCCTGTTGCCCCGCCGCGACCGGTGCCGGGCGAAAACCGCATGCCCAGCAACGAGCCGGGCCCGGTCGGGCGCGATATCGCCCCGGTGCTGCGCCAGCCGATCTCGCGGATCATCGCCAATGCCGAGACGATCCGCACCCGCCTGGCCGGACCGCTGGCCGAGGAATATGCAGCTTATGCCGCCGATATCGCGGCCGCCGGCCAGCACCTGCTCTCGCTGGTCGAGGACCTCGCTGACCTCGAAGTGGTCGAGTCCGAGGACTTCAATACCGCTCCCGATCGGATCGACCTGGCCGATGTTGCCCGCCGCGCTGCGGGGATTCTGGCCGTGCGCGCGCAGGAACGCGGTATCATGATCGATGCGCCCAAGGCGGGTGAGCATCTTCCCGCCGTTGCCGAGTTTCGGCGGGTCTTGCAGATCCTGCTCAATCTGGTGGGCAATGCGATCCGCTATGCGCCCGACAATTCGCAGGTCTGGATCCGGTTCGAAGACGCCGGCGGCCGCGCGCGGCTAATCGTCGCCGATCAGGGGCCGGGCCTCTCAGCCGAGCAACAGGCCAAGGTGTTCGAAAAGTTCGAGCGGCTGGGCCGCAGCGGCGAAGACGGCGGGTCGGGCCTCGGCCTCTACATCTCGCGCCGGCTGGCCCGCGCGATGGGCGGCGATCTGACAGTGGAAAGCGCCCCCGGCCAGGGTGCGCGTTTTATCCTGGACGTGCCGGCCGATCTGTTGGCGCTACGCCCGACGACTGCACAACAGCCTGAATCCGACTGCGCCGAGTAACGCCGGCCAGCCTCACGCTGGCGCGGCGATCGGATCTGCTGTGCTCAGCGCTTGCTCAGCGGCACGTAATCGCGCTGCGTCGGCCCAGTGTAGAGCTGGCGCGGACGCCCGATCTTCTGGCCTGGATCGCTGATCATTTCATTCCACTGCGCCACCCAGCCGACAGTACGGGCCAGGGCGAACAGCGCGGTGAACATGGTGGTCGGGAAACCGATCGCCGAGAGGATGATGCCCGAATAGAAGTCCACGTTGGGGAACAGCTTCTTCTCGATGAAGTAGGGATCGCTCAGCGCGATTTCTTCCAGGCGCAGCGCGGTTTCGAACAGCGGATCGGTGACCTTAAGCGCATCGAACACTTCGCGCACGGTCTTCTGCATCACCGTCGCGCGCGGATCGTAGTTCTTGTAGACGCGGTGGCCGAAGCCCATCAGGCGGAACGGATCGTTCTTGTCCTTGGCGCGCTCGATGTAGTGCGGGATCTTGTCGGGCGTGCCGATTTCCTTGAGCATGTTGAGCGCGGCTTCGTTCGCACCGCCATGCGCCGGGCCCCACAGACAGGCGATCCCCGCCGCGATGCAGGCAAACGGGTTGGCGCCCGACGAACCGGCAAGACGCACGGTGCTGGTCGAGGCGTTCTGCTCGTGGTCGGCATGGAGGATGAAGATCCGGTCCATCGCGCGTTCGACTGCGGGGATCACTTCATATTCCTCAGCCGGGACGCCGAAGGTCATCTTCAGGAAGTTGCCGGTGTAGGACAGGTTGTTGTCCGGATAGATGAACGGCTGGCCGACCGAATACTTGTAAGCCATGGCCGCGATCGTCGGCATCTTGGCGATCAGGCGATGGCTGGCGATCTTGCGCTGCATCGGATCGGCAATGTCGGTGCTGTCGTGGTAGAAGGCCGACAGCGCACCGACCACGCCGCACATGATCGCCATCGGGTGCGCATCACGGCGGAAGCCGCGGTAGAAGGTGGCGAGCTGCTCGTGCAGCATGGTGTGGCGGGTGATCGTGCGGCTGAAGTCCGAAAGTTCGGCCTGGCTCGGCAGTTCGCCGTTCAGCAGCAGGTAGCTGACTTCCATGAAGCTGGAATGTTCGGCCAGCTGGCCGATCGGGTAGCCGCGGTGCAGCAGCACGCCTTCATCGCCATCGATATAGGTCAGGGCAGATTCGCAGCTGGCCGTGCTGGTAAAGCCCGGGTCAAAGGTGAACATGCCGGTCTGGGCATAAAGCTTGCGAATATCGATCACGTCCGGACCGACGCTGCCCGACAGCACCGGGTAATCGAAATCCTGGCCGTTCGCGTTCAGTTTAACCTGGTTGCCCACCATCTTGCTCCTTCAATCATGCGCCGCACCGGCCAGAACCGCCTGGGCGGCAATCCGCGCCAGGCTTTCGTCCCGACCAAGCAGAACCAATACGTCGAATATACCCGGGGAGGTTGTCTGGCCCGTTAGCGCGGCCCTAAGGGGTTGCGCAAGCTTTCCGAGACCGAGGTCCATCTCCTCCGCCATTGCCTTCAAACTGGCCTCGAGACTTTCGAGAGTCCAGTCGTTTTGCGCCGCGATGCGGGCATTTACCTGCCCCAGCAGCGCGCGTGCCTCATCCGTCAACAGCGCAGCCGCCTTGTCCTCAATTGTCAGCGGGCGCTGGGCGAAGAGGAAGGCGGCATTGGCGGCCAGCTCGTTGAGGTCCTTGGCCCGCACTTTCAGCACCGGCATGGCCCGCGCCAGCAGGGTCTCATCGACCGAGCCGGTCATCCGCGGGGCAACCAGGGCGGCCAGGCGCGCATCGTCAGCCTCGCGCAGGTAATGCCCGTTGAGGTTCAGCAGCTTGGCCAGGTCAAAGCGCGACGGGCTCTTGCCGACATGGGCAATGTCGAACCATTCAACCGCTTGATCGCGGCTGATGATTTCCTCGTCACCGTGGCCCCAACCGAGCCGCAGCAGGTAATTGAACATCGCCTCGGGCAGCACGCCCAGCTCGTCGCGATAGGCATCGACCCCCAGCGCGCCGTGGCGCTTCGAGAGCTTGGCGCCATCATGCCCGTGAATCAGCGGCACGTGGGCATAGACCGGCTCGGGCCAGCCCATGTGGCGGATGATCGCCAGCTGGCGGAAGGCGTTGTTGAGGTGGTCATCGCCGCGGATCACGTGGGTCACGCCCATGTCGTGATCGTCTACCACCACGGCCAGCATATAGGTCGGCGTGCCATCTGAGCGGAGCAGGACGAAATCGTCGAGCTCGGCATTGCTCACAGCGACCCGGCCCTGGACCTGGTCCTCGATTACCGTTTCGCCTTCACGCGGAGCCTTGATGCGGACCACGAAGGGCTTGTCCGTCGGGGCGCTAGCCGGGTCGGCATCGCGCCATTCGCTGTCGATCCGGAAGGTCCGGCGTTCGGCCTGGGCAGCCTCGCGCCGCGCGGCCAGTTCTTCCTGGGTCAGGTAGCAGCGATAGGCGTGGCCGGCCGCGAGCAGCTGATGCGCGACTTCGGCGTGTCGATCGGAGCGGGCGAACTGGAAGGTGGCGGGTTCATCGCCGGCGAGGCCGAGCCATTCAAGGCCATCGAAGATCGCGGCAATCGCCGGTTCGGTCGAGCGGGCGCGGTCGGTATCCTCGATCCGCAGCAGATAGGTGCCGCCGTGGTGGCGGGCATAGAGCCAGTTGAACAGCGCAGTGCGCGCGCCGCCGATGTGCAGATAGCCGGTGGGCGAGGGGGCAAAGCGGGTAACGACCGGGCGGCCGTCCTTGTTTCCGCTGCTTGCTCCGCTACTTGCCATGACCTGATCCATCCTGTCTTGTCCGGGTATGGCCCGCGACGCCTTGCCCGATGTGCCGTTTGAAAGCGCCCCCGATGGGGACGCTGCAATGCAGCATGGCCCTTGGCGCAAGCGCGGGGACTTGGCAAGCGGACTTCGCGGGATCGAGAGCTTTCTGGCCCGGGCTGGTTTTGCCCGGGTGCCCTGGCTGGTGGCGGCCTTTGCTGCCGGGATTGGGGCCTGGTTCGCGTTGCCGGCGCCGGGGTGGTGGGCGGCGCTGATGCTGGCCTGCACCGGCGTGGCGACTGCGGCCTTGCTGGTACTGCGCGGAGATGGAGCATTCCCCTTCCTGCGTCAGGCACTGGCTGCGTTGGCCTTGGCCCTGGCGCTCGGCTGCGGGCACGTCTGGGTGAAGTCCGCGCTGGTGGGCGCGCCGCCGATTGCCCGTCCGCAGGCGGCGGACCTGACAGGCACCGTGCTATCGCACCAGGAGCAGCCGGCGGAAGGGCGCGTCCGGCTGCTGCTGGCGACGCGCGATCCGGAGAGCGGCCGCGCGATCAAGGCGCGGCTCAACGTGCCTTTGAAGCTTGATCGGCCTGAGCTGCGGCAGGGCGCTCAGATACGGCTGCGGGCGCGGCTGGTGCCGCCAGCGCCGCCGATGCTGCCGGGGGGCTATGACTTTGCCCGCGCAGCCTGGTTTCAGGGCATTGCCGCGACCGGCGCGGCGCTGGGAGAGGTGCAGGTGCTGCGGGCCGCGCCGCCAGGGGGCGGGCTGGAGGATGTGCAGCGCGCGCTCTCGGCCCATGTTCGCGCGCAATTGCCCGGCTCGACCGGAGCCATCGCCGCCGCCTATGCCAGCGGTGATCGCGGTGCGATTCCGGAGGCGGACGAGGAGGCGATGCGCAATTCCGGCCTGGCGCACCTGCTTTCGATCAGCGGGCTCCATGTCAGCGCGGTGATCGCGGCGGTCTATGTGGTGGTGCTGAAGCTCGGCGCGCTGTGGCCTTGGCTGGCGCTGCGGGTGCGCTTGCCGCCGGCGGCGGCGGCGGGCGGGGCGCTGGCCGGGATCGGCTATACGCTGCTGACCGGGGCCGAGGTGCCGACGGTGCGGTCCTGCATCGCCGCGCTGCTGGTGCTGATCGCGCTGGCTTTGGGGCGCGAGGCGCTGTCGCTGTGGATGGTGGCGGTGGCGGCCTTCGTGGTGCTGTTGTTCTGGCCCGAAGCAGTGGTCGGGCCGAGCTTTCAGATGAGCTTTGCCGCGGTGATCGCGATCGTGGCCCTGAGCGGCACGGCGCCAGTCCGTGACTTCCTTGCGCCGCGCGAAGAGGGCTGGCTGGTGCGGTCCTTACGCAACCTGGCCATGCTGCTGCTGACCGGCGTGGTGATCGAGCTGGCGCTGATGCCGATCGGGCTGTTTCACTTCCACCAGTCGGGCGTCTACGGCGCGCTGGCCAATGTCGTCGCGATCCCGTTGACGACCTTTGTCTCGATGCCGCTGATTGCCCTGGCGTTGCTGCTGGATGCCTTCGGGCTGGGCGCGCCGGTCTGGTGGCTGGCGGGCAAGTCGCTCGATGCCCTGCTGACGCTGGCGCACTTTACGGCCAGCCAGCCCGGCGCAGTATCGACCATGCCGGCGATGGGGCGCGGCGCCTTCCTGCTGTTCGTTGCTGGCGGGCTGTGGCTGGCCCTGTGGAACGGAC
>JAJTFU010000082.1 GCA_021299075.1 Novosphingobium sp.
GCGCCGATTACCAGAACGACTTTGCCGGCGACTGATCGGCTTAATTGCTCCGCCATATACTCACCCAGTTTATTGTGTTTCGCGGGTCATCCTGCCGGGGGCTGCAACGCTTGTCGAGGTTGGCGCAATTGGCGGTTCGCCCGCTGCGCAGGTCTCACTGGAGATTTGCGCGAAACCTGCGGCTTCCGCCGACTGAATTACCTGAGCGCAGAAAAATCTCGAAATCGCCGCTCTGCCTGGTTTCGATGGAGGAAATGGACGCCTTACGGACCAGCCGGGAGCGATGAACGCGGACAAAACCGAGCGGCGCAGTCAGCTCCTCGATTTCTGCCATTGTCCGGCGCACCAGCTTGGTTCCGAAGACGCCGTGTAGTTCAACATAATTGCCGGCCGCGACGATCAGATCGATTTCATCCGGCTTGAGCCAGATTGTCTTGGTGCCATCGCGCACTTCGATCAATCCACTGGACTGCCCTGTTTCACCTGTTCCTGCCTCCGATGTGGCAACCAATCGCTGCACGATATGAAAGACCAAAACCACCGATACGTAGGTAATGACGTCCTTGCGCAATTCGAAAACCAGCATGTCGAAAGGCGGAGAAGAAAGACCATACCGCACGCCCGCCAAATCGAAGGATACTGCGCGAGCAACAAACATGACTGCTGAGTGCGCCAGCGAAACCAAAACACACATCACCGCATGACCGATGACGATCGGCGCGGGCTTGCCCAAGCGCGCGATCCTGCTGGCACCCCACAAGATGACCGGTAACAAGACAATCCACGATCCGAAGCTGGTCGCTTCAAGCAGCCAGGCCCGCCAGGGTTCGATCGGCTGGCCCAACGCCTGCCTTTGATCGATCAGACTGGTCGCATTGACGATCATGTAGACCAGGCCGAATGCCGCGAAAGCCATGGCCGCTAAAGCGCGTGGATCGCGCCAACGCGGGCACCAGCCACCGTTCGTCACGATTTTGCCGCCACTCATCAATGGGCCACCTGTTCCCGTCACGCCGGACCCGCCGCCAGTCACTTACTCGATCGAGACTGCTTCAGCCGGCCTTACCCGATCCATCGCAATTAGAGGCGATGGAGAATCGACATGCAAGCAGTGTCAGCAAACAACGGGAGGCAGTTTGGTCTCGACTGGCTCAGGATCGGCGCCTTCGGGCTGCTGATCTTCTACCATATCGGGATGTTCTTCGTGCCATGGGGCTGGCACATCAAGACCGCAGAACCGCTGGACTGGGTCCAATGGCCGATGCTGGCGATCAACCCCTGGCGCCTCTCGTTGCTATTCCTGATCTCAGGTGTCGTTTCCCGTTCGCTGATGGTCAAACTGGCCAGGCCCGATCGGTTCGCGACCAGTCGGTCGGCGCGGCTGCTGATTCCGCTGTTGGCTGGCATGGTGATCTTCGTGGCCCCGCAGCCCTGGTTCGAACTCCGCGACAAGGGAGCCTACACAGATGGGTTCCTCGATTTCTGGCTGCATGACTATCCCGAGTTTGGCGCAAGCCGGGGAACGCCTCTGCCGACCTGGAATCACCTGTGGTTTGTGGCTTATCTGTGGGCCTATTCGATGGCGCTGGCACTGCTTGCCTCGCTGCCTGCCCGGAACAGGGCGATCCTGCAGCGCGCGTTCGACTGGCTGTTTTCGGGCTGGCGCCTGTTCGTGCTGCCGATCGCCTGGCTGGCGCTCGCCCGGGTCATCCTGCTGCCCGCCTTTGGCGAAACTCACGCGCTCGTCGATGACCCCTACGCCCATGCGATCTATGGCTTTGCCTTCTTCTTCGGGGTCGGACTGGCCCGCTCCGCATCAGCCTGGACTGCTATCCTGGCAAACTGGAAGCTGGCACTTGTTGTCGCCCTGCTCGCATGTGTCCCGCTTTTCTACATTCACGGAAGCGGGGTCGAAGCGGCCATTCTCACTGCGGCAAAGTCAGTTGTGCGGGCAACGCTGGCATGGGCCATGATCCTCGGCCTGCTCGGCCTTGCACAGACTTATCTGCATTACGATGGGCCAGTGCGGCGTTACCTGACCGAGGCGATCTTCCCCTACTACATCGTGCACCAGACCATCATCATCGCAGTCGGCTGTTACTTGAAGCAAGTTGGCGCAGGTTCGCTCGTCGAGTTCATCGGCATTCTGCTCGCAACATTCGTGGGATGTGCTTTGACCTACGAGATCGGACGCAGAACTCGCTGGCTGCGACCAATGCTCGGGCTCAAAGCTGGAGAACCAGTGCAGGAAAAGCGCAAGGCACACCGACTGGCTGCATAGCTCACTGACTTACCGTTGGAAAATGAAGGACAGGATTCATGGCTGCTCAACCAAGACCCGGGTCAATCCAGTTGTTGCTGATTTCGATCGCGCTTTCGCTGCTGGGGGTCGCCTCGTTGCTGTTGGCCCCGATCGAATTGCTTGCGCCGCCAGGGATTGATCCGGTTGCATTCAAGTGGCTGTCGCTAATCCAGCCAGCGATCCTGGCCGTCCTGGCTGTCGTGCTGGGGCATTCGCTGGCCCATCGGAACGGTCTCGATGCACCAGCGCTGCGTGCACTGGTCACGCGACAACCGTTAGCGCCGGTTCTGGTCGGGCAAATCAAGCCAGGCATTCTTGTCGGCTTGGCAGCCGGATTGGTCCTGGCTGCCTACAAGACCTTCACCGACGGGCAGATCGCCTCTGCGTTAGAACTGCCGATGGCAACAAGGCTGCTTTATGGTGGCATTACGGAGGAATTCATTGCGCGGTGGGGCCTGATGTCGTTGGGCGTCTGGCTGGCAGCGAAAGTTATCGGCAACGGGAATCAATCCCGATCCTTGCAGTTCTGGGCGGGCAATTGTTTTGCGGCGGTCCTATTCTCGATTGGGCACATCCCAGCCTTGCTCGTCGCGACGCCACCATCCTGGCTCATTATGGCGGCGCTCGCCGGTAACTTCCTGCCCGCATTGGCCTTTGGCTGGCTGTTTCAGCATCGCGGGCTGGAAGCGGCGGTCATTGCCCATGCCGCTGCGCATGTTGCCGCCAGCATCTATCTCGCATTGATTTGATCCCACCCCACTCACCTCACCCCATTTCCCCCCAACCCGCTGATCTGGCCCGCAATCCCCGCGCTTCCCAACCGCCGATGCGCTTTGCCGGGAGGGCGGGCATGGGCTATACCGGCGGGGCTACCTGTCGAAACGGTCGGCATCCGGCGGCGCCGTGTTGGGGCTGCCTCTTTCCTGCTTTTCCGCCACCTGGCACGGGCGCGCCGGTTCTGGCTGCGCCGCAGCGAAAGGACGCGCGCCATGATGTATTCCGGCACGATCGCCGCCTACGATGCCCAGCTGGGCGCGGGCTTTATCCTGGCTGACAAGGGGGGCGAGCGGCTGCCCTTTGCCCGGGCCGAGCTGCGCCAGACCGGCTATGTCCCGCAGGAGCGCGACGCCTATACCTTTGAAGCCCGGCAGGACGCGGCGGGGGATCGCCATGCCACCAATCTGCGCAAGGCCTGATCTGGGCCTGCGCCGTCTACCCCCTCACCTCCCAAGGAACTGCCCCATGACCCTGCGCCAACGCCTTGCCGCCCGCTTTCCCGCGCTGTCGACCACGCCCGCCGCCGCACCGATCCCGGCGCCGCCGCGGATCGTCCCGCTGGAGCGAATGGGCAGCTATGCCTCGCTCTGGAACGTGTTCCGCCTGCGCCGGCGCGACTAGCCGGGCGGCTTGCCCATTGCGGAACAGCCCGTGAACGGCCATATCACGCGCCATGTCCCAACTGATCATCCGCCGGGGCCTGGAAGAGCCTGACACCACTGGTGCCTTCGTGCCGCACAAGCCGGCCCGGCCCGAAAAGGCCGAGGGGCAGCGGCCGTTCCGGATCGTCTCGGAATACCAGCCCGCCGGGGACCAGCCGACTGCGATTGCCGATCTGGTCGCGGGGATCCGCTCGGGCGACCAGACGCAGGTGCTGCTGGGGGTAACCGGCTCCGGCAAGACCTTTACCATGGCCCAGGTGATCGAGGCGACGCAGCGCCCGGCCCTGATCCTCGCGCCCAACAAGATCCTGGCCGCGCAGCTTTATGGCGAGATGAAGAGCTTCTTCCCCGAGAACGCGGTGGAGTACTTCGTTTCGTACTACGACTACTACCAGCCCGAGGCCTATGTCCCGCGCAGCGATACCTATATCGAGAAGGAATCGAGCGTAAACGAGGCGATTGACCGGATGCGCCATTCGGCCACCCGGGCGCTGCTGGAACGCGATGACGTGATCATCGTCGCCTCGGTCTCATGCCTCTATGGCATCGGCTCGGTCGAGACCTATTCGGCCATGATCTTTGACCTGAAAGTGGGGGCGAGCGAGGACCAGCGCGAGATCATCCGCAAGCTCGTCACCCTGCAATACAAGCGCAACGATGCCGCCTTTCAGCGCGGCACCTTCCGCGTGCGCGGCGACAACCTGGAACTGTTCCCCAGTCACCTGGAAGACACCGCCTGGCGGATCAGCTTTTTCGGTGACGAGATCGAGCAGATTGTCGAATTCGACCCGCTGACCGGCAAGGCGGGTGACAAGCTCTCGTCCGTGCGCGTCTATGCCAATTCGCACTATGTGACGCCCGGCCCGACGATGAAGCAGGCGGCCGACGCGATCCGCTTTGAACTGACCGAGCGGTTGAAGGAGCTGGAGGCGGAAGGCAAACTGCTGGAGGCCCAGCGGCTGGAGCAGCGCACCAATTTCGATCTGGAAATGATCGCGGCGACCGGGTCCTGCGCGGGGATCGAGAACTATTCCCGCTTCCTCACCGGCCGCCTGCCGGGCGAACCGCCGCCAACGCTGTTCGAATACCTGCCCGACAATGCCCTGCTGTTCGTCGATGAAAGCCACCAGACCGTGCCGCAGATCGGGGCGATGTCCAAAGGTGACCATCGCCGCAAGATTACCCTGGCCGAATATGGCTTTCGCCTGCCCAGCTGCATCGACAACCGCCCGCTGCGCTTCAACGAGTGGGACGCGATGCGGCCGCAGACCGTGGCCGTTTCGGCGACCCCGGGCGGCTGGGAGATGGAGCAATCGGGCGGGGTCTTTGCCGAACAGGTGATCCGCCCGACCGGCCTGATCGACCCGCCGGTGGAAATCCGCCCGGTCGAGGACCAGGTGCAGGACTGCATCGAGGAATGCCGCAAGACCGCCGCGGCGGGCTATCGCACCCTCGTCACCACGCTGACCAAGCGAATGGCCGAGGACCTGACCGAGTTCATGCACGAGGCGGGGCTGCGGGTGCGCTACATGCATTCCGACGTCGAGACGCTGGAGCGCATCGAGCTGATCCGCGACCTGCGCCTCGGCGTCTATGACGTGCTAGTGGGGATCAACCTGCTGCGCGAGGGCCTGGACATTCCCGAATGCGGGCTGGTCTGCATCCTCGATGCCGACAAGGAAGGCTTCCTGCGCAGCGAAACCTCACTGATCCAGACCATCGGCCGCGCCGCGCGCAACGTGGATGGGCGCGTGATCCTCTATGCCGACCGGATGACCGGCAGCATGGAGCGCGCCATCGCCGAGACCGACCGCCGCCGCGAAAAGCAGCGCGCCTATAACGAGGCCCACGGGATCACGCCCGAAAGCATCAAGCGCAACATCCACGATATCGTCGCCGACACCGCCAGCCGCGATGGCGTGCTGGTCGAGATCGAGGACGATGACCGTAACAACCTCGTCGGCCACAACCTGCGCGCCTATATCGAGGAACTGGAAGGCCGGATGCGCGCCGCCGCCGCCGACCTGGAGTTCGAGGAAGCCGGCCGCCTGCGCGACGAAATCCGCCGCCTCGAGGCGACGGAGCTGGGGCTGCCCGAGGGAGAGCGCAAGGCACCCATCGTCGGCCGCAGCAACGAAGGCAAACCGGGGACGAGGAAGACGCGGTTCGGGAAGAGCCAGAAGAAGTGGGGGCGTTAGGCCCGCTTAGTCCGCTGCGCGGCTGACGTTGCCGGTACGCGCCCAGGCGCCGGCCTCTTCCAGCTTCGCCAGCGGGAAGCACTGGATCTCGGCGGCGTAGAACGGCGCGAAGACCTTCATGGTCGGCTCGACCCAGCCCATGTCGCTGACGATCGCGACGTGCTTCAACCAGTTGCGGTGGGTGGCGTGGAACACAAGGTCCTTGGGCCAGATCGACCAATCGACATGGCCGAAATGGCGCAGCACGCAGACCAGGTTGAGCTTGTCGTGGCTCTGCAGCGCATCGTCGATCGCGCTGATGACCTTGGCATATTCATCGCCGGTCATCGCGCCATCAAGCGTCAGTTCGGCAAAGCCTGCCGCCCTGTCACATTCCACTGCCAGCATTGCTGCCTCCTCTCGTGGCGCGACCACCAGCGGCAGCATGGCAGGGGCGACGGCCAATGCATTGACCGCCGTCAAAGGCGGCTCAGACCTTGGCGTAGTAGGCCAGGGCCTTGTCGGTCCATTTGAGCGCGCGGCCGGCAGGGCCACGGATGCCCTTTTCCGGAGCGTCTGGAGAGTCGGCGGCGACCATCGGATGGTCGTACAGCCGCTCCATCGCCGCTTTCCCGGCCCGAAGCTGAGCCTCCTTCAACCGTGGTTCCGCAGTGTATTCAGTCGCCCATTTGGTCGTGCCACGGATGGCATCGGCTAGGGTCCAGACGAACTTGAGGCGCAGCCCTTCCAGGTCTGGCGATGCGCTGATCCGGGCCGCCGCGCCGATCAGATGGTCATAGGCTTCGACCGTGCGGCGCCGGCGCAGCACTTCGGCAGCGGCATAGAATTCTCCTGGCGGCGTCGATCTCGTCAACCGGCGCGTCGGTATCGATGGCCGCGACGATCTCGCTCAACTGTTGGTTGGCATCCTTCAGCGTCTCAACCTGCTCCTTGGCCTCGGCCACCTGTTGCTTCAATTCGCGCAACTCAATCTCGAAATCGCCGAACTTGGCTGAAGCAACGTGTTCGCGCAGCTTCGACAGCACGGCGGGATTGCGGACGAGCCACACGATCAGGCCCAGTAGCAGTACAAGCCAGGCCGGCAATCAGTCAGCCAGCAGTTTCAGGTAGTTGAACAGCGGATCGTTGGCCATGGTCGCCCGCACGGCGCCCTTGGCTGCAGCCAGAAGATCCAGCATCGTCCTGCCCCCCTCAGACCTTGCCGAACTTGGCTTCGAACCCGGCGGTGTCGCCGGCGGCGAGGAACTTGGCCTGTTCGACCCAGCTGTCCTTGGCCGGACGGCCGGCGAAGGCGCCGAGCTTGGTGTCGAGCGCGGCCAGGTCGGCCTCGGTCATCGCCGCGATCTGGGCGAAGGTGGTGATGCCGAGTTCGGGCAGCAGCTTCTGCAGCTTGGGACCGAGGCCCTTGATCCGTGACAGGTCATCTGGCGCGGCTAGGGCAGCGGCAGCCGGCTTGGGCTCAGCCTTGGGCTTGGGCGCAGGCTTGGGCTTCGGCTCGGCCTTTGCCACGGGTTGGGCCTTGGGTTTCGGCTCGGCCTTGGGTTTCGGCTCGGCCTTGGGCTTGGGCGCAGCCTTGGGTTTGGGCGCGGGCGCGGCCTTGGCCTCGGCTACCGGAACCGGCTCAGCCACGGGCACGGGTTCCGGCGCGGGAGCAGGCGCGATCACCGGCTCGATCTTGGCGGCCGGCGGCGCATCGATCAGCGCCTGGTTGCGCGCGGCGGGGGCGGCGCCCTCATCTAGCACGTCGGGCTTGTAGCTGCGTTCACGCGGGGCGCTGGAGCGGCCGAACAGGTACCAGACCAACAGCAGGCCAAAGACCAGCGCGCCGGCAAAGATCAGCAGGTTGGGATTGGACAGATCGATCATTGCTTGCCTTCCTGTGCGGGATCAGCCGAGCCGCCCACGTTCTTGCGAAACAGCACGCGGTCTTCCGGACCGAAGCCCTTGTGCCAGATAACGAAGCCATAAGTGAAGAGGATCGCGGGCAGACCCAGCGCCAGCTCGGCCCATTCGGGCAGGAACCGGGTGGCCGCCCAGCCGATCAGCACCGCCGGAGCCCGCCCGAGCAGCCAGCCCTTGGCCAGCGAGGCAAAGCCCAGCGCGAGCAGCAGCGCGCCGGCAGCGGCAGCGGCGGCAAACTTGTCGCCCAGTTCGTAGTGCCGCACCAGCATGATCCCGCCGACAGTCAAGCCGGCCTGAAGCGCGATCGTCGCCAGCGAGAGCCACAGGTTCTTGAGCCGCGCGACATAGACCAGCGCCGCCTCGCTCACCACGGCGGTGGCGGCAACCACTTCGGCCATCAGCAGGAAGGTCAGCGCGCCGGTCCCGCCGACGAATTGCGGGCCGATCAGGCCCATCACGGCCTCACCCGGAATGGCCAGCGCTAGGGCAATCCCGGCCTGGGCGGCAATGATCCAGAAGCCGACCTGGTTGACCTGCGCCGCAATCGCCGCGCGGTTGCCATCGCGCAGGTTGCGGGTGATGACCGGGCCGAGGATCGGCTCGAAACTGGTCTTGAGCTTCTGCGGCAGCGAGGCAACCTGCTGCGCCGCGTAATAGACCCCCACCGCGACCGGCGAGGTAAAGAAGCCGAGCAGCGCGATATCAAGCTTGCGGGTGCCCCATTCGACCATGTCCGCCCCGGCCAGCGGCGCGGACAGCAGCGCCAGCTTGCCCAGCCGCAGCGGGTGCGGGTGCCACCCCCGTGGCAGGCCGAAAGTCCGCAGCAAGGGCCACAGCGCCACCAGCAGCGCGGCGATCTTGGCGAGGATGAACGACAGCGCGAGGCCCGCCGCGGGCAGGATGAACAGGAAGGCCACCGCCGCCAACGTCTGCACCCACGGCTCAACCAGCGAGCGCGCCCGCACCGTTGCGGCAATGTTGTAGCGATAGGCCAGCGCGGCCAGCGCAATATCGGTCAGCGCATTGGCGACGATCGCCAGCGGCAGCAGCCGGTCCCATTCGTTGTACTGGCCGCTGGGGAACATCGGCGCGGGGAACAGGTAAAGCAGCGCCGCCGCGCCCAGTGAGATTAGCAGAGTCAGCGTCATCGCATCGGCGATCACGTGGACTTCCTCACGCGGGTCTTCGGACAACCGCTGGGCAATGCCGCGGCGCTGCCCCAGCACGCAGAGCTGGGCGATCAGTTCGACAATCACCAGCGCCGAGGCATAACGCCCCAGCGCCTCAACCCCATAGAACCGCCCGGCGATGAACAGGAACGGCGCCGTACCCCCCAGCCGCAGCACGAAACCGAGGAAATTGGTGCGTCCACCCTTGGCAAGGGCGGCAATGTCCTGATCGGGGGGCTGGCTCACGCGAGTTCGCCCTCGGCCCGGAGCGGCCGGGCAAGCAGTTCGGCCACGACTTGCCGCGCGGGTGCTTGCCCCGCCAGCAGCCGCGCCACTGCATCGACAATCGGCATGGCGATCCCGCGCGCATCCGCCAGTTCGGCCAGGACCGGCGCGGTGTGCGCGCCTTCGGCCACGCTGAGCTTGCCGGACAGGGCCTCGGCCGCGCTCATCCCTTCGCCCAGCGCCTTGCCGAGCCTGAAGTTGCGGCTGGAGGTGGAGGAACAGGTCAGCACCAGATCACCCAGCCCGCACAGCCCGGCCAGCGTCTCGGCCCGCGCGCCGAGCGCCAGTCCGAACCGCGTCATCTCGGCATAGCCGCGGGCGATCAGCGCGGCGCGGGCGTTCTGGCCCAGCCCCAGCCCCTCGACTACGCCGCAGGCAATCGCGAGGACATTCTTGACCGCGCCGCCGATCTCCGCCCCGACCACATCGTCCGAATAATAGGGCCGCAGCGTGGGGCGCGAGAGTGCGGCGGAGAGCCGCGCCCATTGCGCTTCGCCGCCAGCACAGGCCAGCGTCACGGCCGT
>JAJTFU010000083.1 GCA_021299075.1 Novosphingobium sp.
GCGGGTTTCCTCTTTGGTGGCGGGCGCTCCGGCCTACCCTTGATCCCGGCAGCGTCTGGCGGATCAGGCGGCGGGGGCGTCCCCATTAGCGGCGGCGGCGGTGGTGGCGGTGACTTTACCGGCACCATGCCAAGCCTGATTGGCGGTTTTAGCGGCGGCGGTGCTGGTGGCGGCTTCTTCGGCGGCAGCACCCGCTTAAACAATGTGCAGCTGGTATGAGTGACGAGATCGAAACGCTGCTGCGCCGCCTCGAGCGCGCACGCGCCAAACGCCAGCCGTGGGAGAGCACCTATCAGGAATGCTATGATTACGCTGTGCCTGGCCGCACTTCTTTCTTTGAGCGCGGTCAGGGGCAGGTTTCGCCTGACGTATTCGACGAAACCGCGGTCGTCGCGACCCCCGAGTTTGCGAGCCGTATCCAGGCCGGGCTTATGCCGAACTATGCCCGCTGGGCGGAACTCGCTGCCGGTAGCGACGTGGACCCCGCAGAGGTTGGGGAGATCAACAAGGCACTAGAGAAGGTCACGGACTATGTGTTTGAGATCCTTCAGGCGTCCAATCTAGCGCAGGAAGCCAACGAATGCCTGATCGACACAGCGGTTGGCACGGCCTGTCTCGAGGTCAATGAGGGCGATGCGGTCAATCCGGTGGTGTTCACCGCTGTCCCGCTGCCTGAACTGCTGATTGACACCGGGCCGGACGACAAGATCGACACCTACATGCGCAGCCGCAAGGTGCGCCTGTCGCATATCGAAACCGCCTACCCTGGATCGGTGATCCCGCCTGAACTCAAGCGCAAGATCGCCAGCGAGAAGGACAAGGAAACCGATCCGCTCGTCGATGTGGTGCTGTGCATCTACCGCGACTGGAAGAAGCCGACCGAGACAAACGAGCTGCGCGTGTTTCTGCCGGCACACAAGGAGATCATTCGCAAGGCCACACTCTCTGGCACCGGCTCCAATCCTTACATTGGCTGGCGCTGGTCGAAGGTTGCGGGCGAAGCATGGGGGCGCGGCCCGCTGTTCAACTGCCTTGCTGCCGTGCGCACTGCCAATCTGGTCGTGCAGCTGACGCTCGAGAACGCCGAGATGGCAATTGCCGGCGTCTATACCGCTGAGGACGATGGGGTTGTGTCGGTTGACAACATTCGCCTCGTTCCAGGCACGATCATTCCGGTTGCGCCGGGCAGCGCGGGCTTGCAGCAGGTCGGCGGCGCGGGTGATTTCAATGTCGGTCAGCTGATCCTGGGCGACATGCGCAACAACATCAAGAAGGCGCTGTTCAACGAGACGCTTGGCTCGCCTGACACCACGCCGATGAGCGCAACCGAGGTAGCGCAGCGCATGGCCGACCTGTCGCGCCAGATTGGTTCGGCATTCGGGCGCTTGCAGGTCGAGTTCGTCAACCGCGTGCTGCAACGGGTGATCTTCATCCTCAAGAAGCGCGGCCTGATCGAGCTTCCGACCGTCAACGGGCGCGAAGTCAAGATCGTTGCCACCTCTCCGCTGTCTCAGGCGCAGGCAGTCGAGGATATCAACGCGGTCGATAGCTGGTTGGGGCTGGTTGGCCGCCATTATGGCCCGCAAATGGTCAATCTCTACACCGATGGGGCGCAAGTGGCCGAGTATACAGCCAAGAAGTTCGGGGTTCCCGAGCGTTTGCGCCGTGATGAGAAGGGCCGGGCGCAGCTGGCCCAGCAGATTTCGACAATTCAGCAAGGAGGAGAGAGCCTTGGACCGGAAATCCCCGGCGCCGGACCGGGTATTGGGGCCTGACGGCCTCGCGCGCACCCGCACGCAGGAAGATGAGCTCAATCAGCTGTTCGCCACCCTGTTCCGCTCGGCGGCAGGGCGCGAAGTGCTGTCTTATCTTCGCGCCGTGACCATCGAAATGGTGGCGGGGCCTGAAATCACGGACGCACAGCTGCGTCACCGCGAGGGATCGCGCTACCTCGTCGGCATCATTGAAGCGCGTGTTGCGAAAGGTAAGCAGAATGACCCAGGAGAGCCTGATCACCCCGCCCGCCGAGGGAAACGCGGACGCCGGAACCCCGCCAGCTGATAGCGGCACCCCGCCAGCGGCCGAGCGGCCCGATTGGCTGCCGGAAAAGTTCTGGACGCCCGAAGGTCCGAGCGTTGAGAACCTGGCCAAGTCCTATGTCGAGCTGGAAAAGATGCGCGGCGCGTCGATCGACCAGCTGAAAGAGCAATGGGAGGGCGAGCGCCTGGCCGTGCGTCCTGAGACGCCCGATGCCTACGAATTGCCCAGCCATGACGCGCTCGACGCCGAGCAGCTGGCCGCATCGCCGGTAGTGGGCCTGTTCCGCAAGATCGCCCACGAAACCGGGCTGTCGCAGGACCAGTTTGCCAAGACCATTGCCGACTATGCCGAAGCTGAGGTGTCTCGCTTGCAGGAAACCGCCAATGCCGAGATGAAGGCGCTGGGCGAGAACGGCAAGCAGCGCGCCGAAGCGGTCGGGCTGTGGGCGAACCAGCGATTTGGCAGCGATCCCGCCAAGTTTGCGGCGATTGCGCAGATTTGCACCACTGCGGCCGGCGTTGAGGCGATCGAGGAGTTGATGAAGGAGGCTGGCGCACCGGCTGCAACCGGCGATGCTGGCAATGCTGGCGGCAATGACCTTGTCCAGCAGGAAGCCGAGATCCGCAAGCTGATGGACAGCCGGGAATACTACGATCCCAAGCACCGTGACCCGGCAGTGGTTGCCAAGGTCGAAGCCTTCTTTGCCAAGAAGTATGGTGGCAAGTGATCACCGTTCGGGAGATCGAGCCGGGCGACCTACCCGGCGCGCTCTATCTGGGCCAGCTGATGCAGGCCGAGGCCCCGGCCTATCAGGAATATCCGTTCGAAGATGAACGGTTCGAGGCATGGTTTACCCTGTGCCTCGACAATCCTGACTGGCTGGGGCTGGTGGCGGTGGACGATGTGGCCGGGATCATCGGCTTTCTGGCGATGGGCAGCGCTCCCATGATTTTCTGCTCGGCACGCACGGCTGACGATCTGGCATTCTTTGTCCACCCCCAGTGGCGCGGGACCACGGCGGCGGTGCGGTTGATCCGCTACATGGAAGCCTGGGCCGAAGCGAAGGGCACGGTCCAGATCCGGATGGGCCTGACCACCGGCACCAATACCGATCCGGCGCGGCGCTTCCTCGAGCGGTTCGGCTACCAGCTGGAGGGGTTGGTGCTGGTCAAACGCAACTAGTCCATTGTGACCAGCACGGACCCGCGCGAAATCACGCTCAGGCCCGCACGGCGACACTGGCCCCGCAAGGGACAACCGGCAAGACCCAGGCAGCGGATAACCGGACCCCACTTTCCTCGAAAGGATTTCTCATGGCGATGGATATTTCCGACGCGTTCGTGAAGCAGTTCGAGAGCGAGGTTCACATGGCTTATCAGCGCATGGGTTCCAAGCTCCGCAATACCGTTCGCAACAAGAACAACGTTAAGGGCACCTCGACCACCTTCCAGAAGGTTGGCAAGGGCAGCGCTGGCACCAAGTCCCGTCACGGCAACGTGCCGGTCATGTCGATCGACCACACCCCGGTCGAATGCACGCTGGCTGACTACTACGCCGCCGATTACATCGACAAGCTCGACGAGCTGAAGATCAATATCGACGAGCGCGGTGTTGTCACGCAGTCGGCTGCGGCTGCACTCGGCCGCAAGACCGATGACCTGATCATCACGCAGCTGGACGCCACCAGCAACACGCAGAGCGAAGGCGGCACGACCGGCCTCAACCAGACCAAGGTCAACGTGGTGTTCGAAACCATGGGGAACAACGACATTCCCGATGATGGCGAGCGTTACTTTGCTATCAGCCCCGGTGGCTGGACCGACCTGCTGGGCCTGGCTGCGTTCGCCTCGGCGGACTACGTTGGCTCGGACGATCTGCCCTACAAGGGCGGCATGGTTGCGCGTCGGTGGATGGGCTTCATGTTCTTCACCCACTCGGGTCTGCCGGTTGCAACGAGCATTCGCAAGAACTTTGCCTGGCACAAGAACTGCCTCGGCCATGCTTCGGGCGCGGAAGTCGTTACCGAACTGAACTACATCCCCGAAAAGGTCGCCCACCTCGGCACCAGCTACATGTCGCAGGGCGCTGTCCTGATCGACACGACTGGTGTGTTCGAGGTCCAGGCCTACGACGCTTAAGGAGAAGTCGACATGGCTCTGACTGCAACCTCGCTGTTCAAGATCGCGGGCGCAAACCCCGGCTTGCACATCTACAAAACCGCTGACGCGATCGCCACCGTGACTGCTTCGGGTTACTTCAACGCTGTGACCGACAACCTGCGCCAGTGGGATGTTATCATCGTTGTCTCGGAAACGGGCGGCACCCCCAAGGTCGATGTGATCACCGTTACCAGTGCTGATGGCGCTGCGACCGTGACGACCACCGCGACCGAAGGCGTCACCGCCACTTAACTTGGAGCTGCCCTGAGGCGGTTTCAGAACTGGGCCGGCCGCGTCCTCTCCCGCGGTCGGCCCTTTTCATTGGGAGCTGAGACATGAGCACGGCTATCGACATTTGCGCCCGGGGACTGGTGATGGTGGGAGCTGCCCCCATTACCTCGTTTGTGGATGGCACGACCGAGGCGCTGGTTTCAGCCAACCTGTATGAAAGCACGGTGCAGGATCACCTGTCCCGCTACCGCTGGCGCTTTGCCACCGGCATCGAGCAGATTGACCGACTGGTTGATGCGCCCGCTTCGCGCTGGTCGGCGGCCTATCAGCTGCCAACCGAATGCCTGCAGCCTGCAACCGTGCTGGTGAATGACCGCGCGATTGACTTCGACCGTTACGAGGACCGCATCTTCTGCGATGCCCAGGCTGACGATGAGGTCTATCTCGAAGGCGTCTACCGGGTGGACGAGGCACGCTTTCCGCCGTGGTTTGCAATGCTGCTGCAAATCCAGATGGCCAGCCACTTCGCTCTATCGATCGCGGCCAAGCCGGACCTGGCTGACCTGCTCGACAAGCGCGCGCTGCGCCATGCCGCCTTGTGCCGCAACCTCGATGCGCAGGCGCGCACCAGCCAAGACCTGCCGACCAAGGGCCTGATCACCGGACGGATGGGCCGTAGCCGTGTAGGAGGCCGCTGATGCCGATCCACCAGCTCCAGACCAACTTCTCGAGCGGTGAGCTGGATCCGCTGATGCTGTTCCGCGTGGATACCGGGGCCTACCAGAACGGGGCCAAGTCGCTGCGCAACGGGATGCTGCTCTCGACGGGCGGTGTGGCGCGGCGCCCTGGCACCCTGCACCTTGCCAACCTTGCTGGCCGTGGCCGGCTGCTGGCCTTCGAGTTTTCGGCTGCTGAGCGCTACGTTCTGTGCCTGTCGAACGGGCGGCTTGATGTGTATTCGCTAGCTGGCGCGCTGCTGACCAGCGTGACGAGCGGCTGCAACTGGACCACCGACGAGCTGTTCGAGCTGACCTATACCCAGGTCGCGGACACGATGCTTGTTTGCCATCAGGCGTGGTCGCCGCAGGTGATCAAGCGCACCGGCCTGTCCACCTTTACCGTGGCTGATTTTGCTTTCACGCAGGCGTCGAACGGCCAGAAGATCTACCAGCCCTACTACAAGTTTGTCGATGATCCGGTCACGATCAGCTGCTCAGGGGTGACAGGTTCTGTCACCGTCACCGCCAATGCTGCCGTGTTCACCTCTGACATGGTGGGCCAGCGGCTGCGCTGGAAGGATGTCGAGCTTGCTGTCACCGGCTACACCAGCACCACTGTCCTGACAGCCACGGTGCAGGGCACGATCGTCGGGCGCTACGAACCGGATCCGTTCCGCACCAACCTGGGCTCAGGCGTGGTCGAGGTCACGCATGTTGCGCATGGCTTTGCTACCGGGGCCAGCATCACGATCAGCGGCGCGTCGGATGTTGGCGGGGTTACTTCTGCCCAGCTCAATGGCACCTTCACGATTACGGTGCTGGACGACAACCGCTATTCGA
Source organism: Novosphingobium sp. (assembly GCA_021299075.1). Taxonomy (GTDB): domain Bacteria; phylum Pseudomonadota; class Alphaproteobacteria; order Sphingomonadales; family Sphingomonadaceae; genus Novosphingobium. The sequence goes on from JAJTFU010000083.1 coordinate 5,990, forward strand.
TCAGCACGGCCGGCAGCGCCACGATTGGCGAGGATGGCGGCGGGCCTTCGGTCCAATATACCGGCTCGGCAATTGCCACGACCGACTGGACAGAGCCGGTGTTCTGCGAACGCAATGGCTGGCCGGGCGCGGTCTGCTTCCATGAGGGGCGGCTGTGGTTCGGCGGCACGACCGGCATTCCTGACGGGCTGTGGTCCTCGGTAATCTACCAGTATTTCAACTTCGATGTGGGCGAGGGGCTGGATAGCGACAGCATCCAGGTGACGGTGGGGGCGGAGGATATCTCCAACATTCGCCACCTTGTCAGCCACCGCGATCTGCTGATCTTCACGGCCCTGGGTGAGTTCTTTGCGCCGCCGCCCAACAACGGCACCCTGACGCCGGTGACGATGCGCATTCGCCGGCAGACGCCCTATGGTTGCTCGTCGGTCTGCCCGCTCCCCTTGGACGGAGCAACGCTCTATGTGCAGGGCAGTGGGACTGCGGTGCGCGAGTTCATGTATAACGAGGCGCGCGGCGGCTACGAGAGCACCAACCTCAACATCCTCTCCTCGCACATTGTCAGCCAGCCACAGGACATGGCGGTGTTGTTCGGCACTACCGATCGCTCTGAGCAGTATGCCTTGCTGGTCAACGAGACTGGCAAGGCGGCGGTGTTTCATTCGGCCCGCGCTGAGAACCTGGCTGGGTGGACGCCGTGGGATACGGCTGGCAGCTTCGATAGCGTCTGCGTGGTGGGCGAAACGATCTATTTCTCCGTGCTGCGCGGCGGAACCTACCGGCTTGAGGCTGTTTCGGCCGATCGCGGACAGGCGCTGGACGGGGCGACTATCTACACCGGGGCCGCAAGCGACAGCTGGACGGTGGGGGCGATCTATTTCGGCAAGACCGTGGCGGTCAATTCGGGCGGGCTGCACCTTGGCACCTTCACGGTTGGCGGTGCTGGCGAGCTAACCCTGCCGGTGTCCGTGACCGAGATCACGGTGGGTTATGACTACACCTTTGCGGTCGAGATCCTGCCGATTAATGTGCAGCTGGCAACCGGCCCAATGATGGGCATTCCCAAGCGGATCAACCGGGTGATCGTCGGGCTGCACTCGACGCTAGCCGTGTCCATTGATGGCAACCGCCTGATCCTGCGACAAGTGACCGATGATCTATCACTCGCACCTGATCCCGTCACTGGCACTTACGAGTTCTGGCTGCTGGGCTGGCAGAAAAACGCAGTCGTCACGATCACGCAGAGCGAACCGTTGGCCTGCACGATCATCGGCTTGCAGCTGGAGGTAATGGTCTGATGTGCATTTCAGCAACGGTTCTGGCAATTGCCAGCCTAGCTACAGCAGCAGCTGGCACGGTCGTTTCGATTTCGGCGGCAAGCGCCAATGCGCGGGCCCAGCAGGACATGCTGGACTTGCAGCGCAAGCAGATGCTCGAGCAGCGCCAGATGGAGGCGTTGCAGGCGCAGGAAGCCGCTGTGCAGCGGGCAGAAGATTACCGCCGCCAGCGCGCTGCCAACCTTGCGGCACTGGCTGCGTCGGGCGTTGGTGAGAACATGAGCTTCTTGCAGGGCATTGCGCCAGCTGAGGAGAAGGCGCTGCGCACAGACCTTGCCAATATCCGGCTTGGTTTCCTGGGCGGGCAGAACCGCATGGCTGACGAGATCCGGGTCAACCGGCTCAACCGTGACATTGTGGGCATGAACAAGACGGCTTCGATCGCGGGTTCACTGATCAACTTTGCCGGCAGCGCGGCGCAGATCGGCAACTTCTACCAGACCTACAACACACCGAAGGCCACGCCGCGCGGCACAGCCACGACTGGTGGCAATCCCGGTGACATTGTAGTGACGCGAGGCAACTGATGGCAATTGAACCTTTCCGCCAGCGCATTGGCATTCCGGATGGTGCCGGGATTACCCAGCAGGGTGTTGGTCGCATTGCCGATGTGGGCGATGCAATCACCGGCCTGGCCGGGACTGCCATGCAGGT
>JAJTFU010000084.1 GCA_021299075.1 Novosphingobium sp.
GCGATCTGCGCATTGTCGATGCCAGCTGGCATATGCCCGCATCCGGCCGCAATGGGCTGGAAGAGTACCTCGCTGGCCATATCCCCGGCGCAGTCTTCATGGATCTGGCGGACCTGGTCGACACGAACGCGCCGGTCGACAACACGCTCCCCCCGCCGGAAAAATTTGCCAGCCGGATGCAATCGCTCGGCCTCGGCGATGGCAGCCGCATCGTGATCTACGATGACAGCCCGGTAAAGACGGCCGCGCGCGCCTGGTTCATGCTCAAGCTGTTCGGCGCCCACGATGTCGCGATCCTCGATGGCGGGATCGCCAAGTGGAAGGCCGAAGGCCGCCCGCTGGCCGAAGGCCGCGAAACCCTGCGCCACCGCCACTTCACCGCTTGGCAGGATCACGGCAAGGTCCGCTCCAAGGGCGATATGCTGGCCAATGTCAGCAGCGGCGCCGAACAGGTGCTCGACGCGCGCGGCGCCGCCCGCTTCACCGGCGAGGAAGCCGATCCGCGCCCGCATATCGCCTCGGGCCATATCCCCGGCTCGCGCAACCTGCCCTATTCCGCCCTGTTCGAAGCGGACGGCACGTTCAAAGACAAGGCCGGGCTGAAGGCAGCCTTCGCCGGGGCCGGTATCGATCTCGCAAAGCCGGTCGTCACCACCTGCGGCAGCGGCGTGACCGCCTGCGTACTGCTCTTCGCCATGCACCTGCTGGGCAAGGAAGACGCAAAGCTCTATGATGGCAGCTGGAGCGAGTGGGGGGCCGATCCGGACACGCCGAAGGCGACCGGCGCGGCCTGAGTAACGACGACGAACGGACCGGAATTGGCCAAGCATTCTTCTGACAAGACCGGTCCCGCCACCCGCCTCGTCGGCGCGGGCCGCAGCGCGGAATGGACCGGCACGCCCAGCCAGCCAGGCTCGGTGGTCAGCCCGCCGGTCTGGCGCGCCTCGACCCATCTCTATCCGAATGCCGCAGCGGTCCACGCCGGCAAGCCCAATGAAGACGGCCATTTCTATTACGGCCGGCGCGGTTCGCCGACGCAGTGGGCGCTGGCCGATGCCCTGACCGAGCTCGAACCCGGCGCGGCCGGGACCGTGCTCTATCCCTCGGGCGTGGCGGCAGTGGCTGGCGCGCTGCTGGCCGTGCTGCGGCCGGGCGATGTCCTGCTGATGACCGACAATGCCTATGAGCCGACCCGCTCGATGGCGCGCGGGCTGCTGAAAGACATGGGGATCGAGACCCGCTGGTTCGATCCGCTCGATCCGAAAGCCTTTGCCGCCGCCGCGTGTGAGCGCTGCAAGGCCGTCCTGCTCGAAAGCCCCGGCAGCCTTACGCTCGAAGTGCAGGATGTGCCGGCGCTGTCCGCCCTTGCCCGGGAGCGCGGGATCGTGGTGGTGCTCGACAATACCTGGGCCGGACCGCTGGCCTTCCCGGCGCTGGAACGCGGCGCCGATATCGTGGTGATGAGCCTGACCAAGCACGTCGGCGGCCATTCCGACCTGATGATGGGCAGCGCTGCTGCGGGTGAGAAGTTCTACGCCAAGCTGCGCCGCACTGCTCAGGGCCTGGGCCAGGTGGTCTCGCCAGACGATGCCTCGCTCGCCTTGCGCGGCCTGCGCACCATGGCGCTGCGGCTTGAGCGCGAGACAGCGAGCGCGCTGGCGCTGGCCCAGTGGCTTGCGGCCAGGCCAGAGGTGGCCCGCGTGCTCAACCCGATGCTACCCGGGTCGCCGGGACACGAGCTCTGGACCCGCGATTTCAGCGGTGGCTGCGGCCTGTTCAGCCTGGTCTTCAAGGGCAAGGACAGCGCGGCGCGCGCTGCCTTTATCGATGGCCTGACGCTGTTCGGGATCGGCTATTCCTGGGGCGGGTTCGAAAGCCTGGTCACCCCGGTCGATCCAGCGGGCCTGCGCACCGCAACGCCGTGGCCGCTGCCCGGCATGGACCCGGCTGATCGCTTCGGTGTGCGGCTGTCGATCGGTCTTGAAGAACCGGCCGACCTGATCGCCGACCTCGAACGCGGCCTGGCCGCCTGGGCTGCGGCATGAGCTGGCCCGAATTCCTCGGCTGGCTCGACGCGATCGGGTTCGATCTTGGCGGCTATCACATCTCGCTGCTCGGCGGGTTCAAGGTGCTGACCGTCGCCATCGGGGTGATGGTCATCGGCTGGACGCTGACCCGGCTGGTGCGGCGCCTGTTCCGCAACCTGACCCGGCTCGACCTCGCCCAGCAGGTGCTGGGCGAGAAGCTGGTCAACATCGTGGTCTGGACCGCGCTGGTGCTGATCGGGGTAGATATCCTGGGCATCAACCTCACCGCCCTGACCGTCTTTTCCGGCGCCTTCGGCCTCGCCATCGGCTTTGGCCTGCAGAAGACGCTTGGTAACCTGATTTCCGGCATCATCCTGCTGATGGACCGCTCGATCGAGCCGGGCGACGTGATCGCGGTCGGCAGCGGGGCGGACAAGACCGTGGGCAAGGTCAACCGCATCGGCATTCGCGCCGTTGCCGTAACCACGCGCGATCACATCAAGTACCTGATCCCGAACGAGTTGCTGATGACCTCGGCGGTCGAGAACTGGACCGCCAGCACCAAGGACGAGCGGATGAAGGTGCCGGTCCGCGTCGCCTATGACACCGACCTCGACCTCGCCGAGCGACTGATGCTCCAGGCGATCGAGGGTGTGGAGCGCGTCCAGCCCGAGCCAAAGCCGGCGGTCTGGCTGGTGAACTTTGCCGAAAAGGGCATCGAGTTCGAGATCCAGGTCTCAATCAGCCAGCCCGAAATTGGCACCGGCGCGATCCGTTCGGCCATCCTGCGCAATGTCTGGCGGTTGTTCCAGGAACACGGCGTCGTCATCCCCGAGGGCTGAAGGCCAACCGGGCACAATAGCTATCCTAATCCCCCGCAAAGGCATTCTGGCTGGCAGGTGCGCGCCCGAAAGCGCAGTTGGGCAGGATGAGCATTCCTACTCCCACTGCTGGCAAGGTCTGGCTGGTCGGCGCCGGCCCCGGCGATCCTGACCTGCTGACGCTGCGCGCCGCGCGGCTGATCATGCGGGCCAAGCTGATCGTTCACGATGGCCTGGTCGATCCCGCGATCCTCGCCCTCGCCCGGCCAGAGGCCCGGCTGGTCTCGGTCGCCAAGCGCCGCTCGCGCCACACCATGCCGCAGGACGCCATCAATGCCCTGCTGGTGCGCGAGGCACTGGCTGGTACCGAAGTCGTTCGCCTCAAGGGCGGTGATCCGTTCATCTTCGGCCGCGGCGGCGAAGAGGCTGAGGCCTGCCATGCCGCTGGTGTCGCAGTTGAAGTCGTGCCCGGGATCAGCGCGGCGATTGGCGGTGCTGCTGCCGCGCAGATGCCGCTGACCCACCGCCGCTCGGCCTCGATCGTCAGCTTCGTCGCCGGCCAGTGCAAGGGTCTGTCTGAACAGGACTGGTCGGGCCTCGCTGGGCGTGGCCGCACGCTGGTGATCTACATGGGCCTCGCCACGGCCGAGGCGATTGCCGACAAGCTGATCGCGGATGGCCTGGCGCCCGACATGCCGGTTGCCGTGATCGAGAACGCCACGCGCCCGCAAATGCGGGTGCTGCGCGCGTCGCTGGCTGGCCTGCCCGAGCTGGTCACGCGCGAAAAGGTCAAGAGCCCGGTGGTGATAGTGATCGGCGAAGTGACCGCTGAACCCCAAGTTGACGCGTTACGCGCCCTGGCGCTGGAGGCTGCACAGTGAAGATCCTGACCGGGAATGATTTGAAGACCGGCGCCGTTACCTGGTGGGACGGCGTGCAATGGTCGCTCCATGTCGAGGACGCGGTCGATGTGGGCGATCACGCCGACACGATCCTGGTCCGCGAACTGGCCGCGCGCCGCGTCAACGCCGCCTATGCGATCGACGCGGTGAAGGATGAGTCTGGCGTTCGCCCAGGCCACATCAAGGAACGCATCCGCGCGCTCGGCCCGACCGTCCGCCCCGACCTGACTTTGAAGCCGGCCGATCCGACCGCCGGCGATTGGGTGATCTGATGTACAAGTATGACACTTACGACCAGGCGATGGTCGATACCCGCGTCGAGGAATTCCGCGACCAGGTCCGCCGCCGGCTGGAAGGCCACATCACCGAGGACCAGTTCAAGCCGCTGCGGCTGATGAACGGGCTCTACCTGCAGCTTCACGCCTATATGCTGCGCGTCGCCATTCCCTATGGCACGCTGTCAGGCGCGCAGATGCGGATGCTGGGCGATATCGCCGACAAGTATGACCGCGGCTATGGCCACTTCACCACCCGCCAGAACATCCAGTACAACTGGATCAAGCTGGAAGAGGCGGCCGACATCCTGGCCGATCTCGCCTCGGTCGAGATGCATGCGATCCAGACCAGCGGCAACTGCATCCGCAACACCAGCTCAGACCAGTATGCCGGCGCCGCAGCGGACGAGGTGGTCGATCCCCGGCCCTATGCCGAACTGATCCGCCAGTGGTCCACCTTCCACCCGGAATTCAGCTTCCTGCCGCGCAAGTTCAAGATGGCGGTGATCGCCTCTGACATCGACCGCGCGGCGATAAAGCTGCACGATATCGGCGTGCAGATCGTCCGGAACGATGCGGGTGAGATCGGCGCGGCCTTCTACGTCGGTGGCGGCATGGGCCGCACTCCGATGATCGCGCCCTGCATCAATCCCTTCGTGCCGATCGACCAGTTCATTACCTATGCCGAGGCCTGCCTGCGGGTCTACAATCGCCACGGCCGCCGCGACAACAAGTACAAGGCGCGTATCAAGATCCTGGTCCATGAGCTTGGCAAGGAAGAATATACCCGCCAGGTCGAGGCCGAGTTCGCGCACCTTTTGACCCAGAACATCGAGCCGCCGCTGGCCGAGCTCGAGCGGATCAAGGCGATGTTTGCCGACCCGGCGTTCGAGGCGGGCCTGTCCGACGAGCTCGACCGTTCAGATCCCGATTTCGCGCTGTGGGTCGACAACAACTGCGTTGCCCACAAGCAGCCCGGCTATATCGCCGCGACGATCAGCCTGAAGCCGGTCGGCGGCATTCCCGGTGACGCGACTGGCGAACAGATGCGGCTGATGGCTGATCTGGCGGCACGGTACTCGTTCGACGAGCTGCGCGTGACCCATGCCCAGAACATCGTCCTGCCGCACGTCAAGAAGGCCGACCTTTACGCGCTGTGGCAGGCGCTGGATGCCAACGGCCTGGGCACTGCGAACCTGGACCTGGTTGGCGATATCATCGCCTGCCCGGGGCTCGACTATTGCAGCCTGGCCAATGCCCGCTCGATCCCGGTGGCGCAGAAGATCAGCCAGCGGCTGTCGGCCAAGAGCCAGGAAATCGGTGAGCTGAAGCTGAAGATTTCGGGCTGCATCAATGCCTGCGGCCACCACCACGCCGGCCACATCGGCATCCTTGGCGTCGACCGCAAGGGGGTGGAGAACTACCAGCTCCTGCTGGGCGGCAGCGAGGCCGCCGACACTTCGCTCGGCACGATCACCGGCCCCGGTTTTGACGAGGACGGCATTGTCGATGCGGTTGAGAAGGCGACGCAAGTCTATCTCGCAAACCGTTCGGATAATGAGCGTTTCCTCGACACCTACCGCCGCATCGGCATGGCCCCGTTCAAGGAGGCGCTTTATGGCTGAGGTCCAGTTCCGCTTCCGCGATGACGAGCCGGTGGCCGATCCCGGCGTCACGGTCGATGCCTTTGGCGAGCAGACCAACGCCGCCGCCGTCCGGCTTGAACCGGGTGACGATGCGCGCGATCTGATCCCGCATCTCGACCGGCTCCAGCTGATCGAGGTGAACTTCCCGGTGTTCGGCGATGGCCGCGGCTATTCGGCCGCGCGGATCCTGCGTGAAGCCGGCTACCAGGGCGAGCTGCGCGCCGTGGGTGACGTGCTGGTTGACCAGCTCACCTTCCTGCGCCGCTGCGGTTTCGATGTCTTCGCTCCCGAAGTTCCGCTCGATCCGGTCGATGCCGAGAACGCCTTCAGCCGCTATGCCGAGGTCTATCAGCCAACCACAGATGGCCGCGCCGCGATCTGGAGCAAGCGGCATGGCTGAACCGGCACGGCGCATCGACGTGCTCAGCACCGGTCCGCGCTTTACTGCGGCCGATGTCGAGGCGCTCAATGCGCGCTTTGCCGATGTGCCGACCATCGCCATGCTCCGCGCCGTGCTGCGCGAGGGGCTGGCGGGTGACGTCGCCGCTGTTTCCAGCTTCGGCGCCGAAAGCGCCGTCCTGCTCCACCTGATTGCCACGATCGATCGCTCGGTCCCGGTGCTGTTCCTCGACACCGGCAAGCACTTCCCCGAAACGCTCGACTACCGCGACACCGTGATGAAGCGTCTGGGCATGACCAACCTGGTCAACCTGACGCCCAATGCCGAGGCCCTGACCGCGCGTGATGGGACCGGCCTGCGCTGGTCCTATGACCCCGATGGCTGCTGCGAGATCCGCAAGGTCCAGCCCTTGGCCGCCGCTCTCACCCATTTCGATGCCAGCTTCACCGGCCGCAAGGGCTTCCAGAGCGCGACCCGCGCCGGGCTCCAGACCTTCGAGCTGGACCAGACCGATGCCCAGGGCCGGCTCAAGATCAATCCCCTCGCCACCTGGTCGAGCGGCCAGGTAAAGGCCTACTTTGACGCGACGGGCCTCCCGGCCCATCCGCTGGTGGCGCAAGGCTACCCCTCGATCGGCTGCTCTCCCTGCACCACCCGCGTCGCCCCCGGCGAAGACCCGCGCTCGGGCCGCTGGAAGGGCTGGGACAAGACCGAATGCGGCATTCACGTCGATGGCGCGGCCGAGGTCCTCCCGCCGGGTTACGATCCGGCGTTCTAAAGCCAGTTGTTTTCCCGGTACCACTGCGCCGTGGCTTTCAGCCCTTCGCGCGTCGGGATCAGCGGGCGCCACAGGCCTGAGGGCGGACGTGAGCCGTGGGTTACCACCCAGTCGGGATGGGCCATGTAGCCAACCCGGTCGAGCGTCAGCTTGGCCTTGGGACCGCGCAAGAACCGATCGGCCCGGGCCACGCGCTCCAGCGAGGCGCGGCTGAGGTGGATCACCCAGGGCCGCCGGCCCATCGCCCAGCCGATCGTGCGGGCCAGCTCATAGTGGCTCCAGCCCTGCTTGCGGCCATCATCAGGTTCATAGACCCGGTGCGAGACTTCCTCGTTGGCCGGCAGCAGTGCCAGCAGCAGGCGAGCGAGGTCATCGACATGGATCAGCGAGCTGCGCCCTTCGCGCGGCGGGACCGGCAAGAGGCCCCAACGGGCGAGCCGGAACATCTCGAAATATTCGGTATCGCGCGGGCCATAGATGCCGGGCGGGCGGACGATGGTCCAGTCGATCCCCCCGGCGCGGACCAGCTTCTCCGCACGGGACTTGCTGGCGCCGTAGACTGACAGATCCGGCTCGCGCGCCGAGAGCGAGGAGACATGGACCAGCCGCGGCACTCCGGCATGGCGCGCGGACTCGATCACATTGAGCGTGCCGGTGACATTGCCGCGCTCAAACCCGTCAGGGTCGGGCGCGTTGACCACCCCCGCGACATGGATCACCGCTTCGGTGCCCTTACAAAGGAGCTTCAACGCGGCATGGTCATCGAGATCGCCGCGCACCCACTCGACCCCGTCGCGCGGCGGCTGGTCGCGGCGGGTCAGCGCGCGGACGGCAATCCCGGCCTTGGCCGCGCGGTCAAGCAGAGCCTGGCCGACAAACCCGGTCGCCCCGGTCACCGCTATGGTCACAGCACCACCATCTGGTCGCGGTGGACCACGGCCGAGCGCGGGGCATAGCCGAGCAAGGCAGCGTGTTCGGCCGAGTTGTGGCCCATCAGCCGCGCGCATTCGAGCGCATCGTATTCGGCCAGGCCGTGGGCCAGAGTTTCACCCGCATCGCTGCGGATCGCCACGGCATCGCCGCGCTGGAACTCTCCCTCGACCCGGATGCATCGATCACCAGCGCGCCCTTCAGCCGCAGCCGCCCGCCGAGCCAGCCCTTGCGCCCGGCATCCTTGCGGCGCGGCAGGAACAGCGTACCGATTCCGTCCGCCGTGGCTCGGGCGATCGGCGCTTCGTGGAGACCGCTGGCGATTGCCAGGGCAATCCCGGCCCGTTCGGCGATTTCTGCCGCCTGAAGCTTCGACGTCATGCCGCCAGAGCCCATGCCGGATGAAGACCCGCCGGTGGCCATTGCATGAACTTCGGCCGTCACGCCGCGCACTTCGGGCAGCAATTTCGCGCCGGGTTCGGCCGGATTGCGATCGAACAGGCCATCGACATCGGACAGCAGCAGCACGGCATTGACCTGGGCCGCCTGTGCCACCCGCGCCGCGAGCCGGTCGTTATCGCCAAAGCGGATTTCCTGGGTGGCGACGCTGTCGTTCTCGTTGATCACTGGAACCGCCCCGGCATCAAGCAATCGGGTCAGCGTGGCGGTGGCGTTGAGGTAGCGGCGGCGATCCTCAAGATCCTCCAGCGTCAGCAGCAGTTGCGCGGCGGTAACGCCGTGAGCACCCAGCAGTTCGGCCCAGAGGCCCGACAGCGCGATCTGACCGACTGCGGCCGCCGCTTGGGCATCGGCCAGGCTGCCGCGCCCGCCCTTGTCGAGACCCAGCTTCGCCGCCCCAAGCGCAATTGCCCCCGAAGAGACGACGATCACTTCCTGTCCGCGCGCCCGGGCGTCGGCAAGCTCTGCCACCAACCCTTCGAGCCAGACCCGGCGCACCCCGTCCTTGCCGACCAGCAGCGACGAGCCGACCTTGACCACCAGGCGGCGGCACAGCGCGGCATCGGCCAGATCGGACAGACGGTTGATCTTCATGGCTTGCCGATTAGGCTAATCGGTGCGGGATGCAACGGTTAGACGGGGGACCAGGGCTTGTCGTCGCCCTCTTCCTGCTCGCCGGCGGGCCGTTCGGTGCCGGTTGCGGCGGGCAGGTACTCGATCACGGCATCGAGCAGCGCGTCCATGCCCTTTCCGGTTGCGCCAGAGATCGGATAGACCTTCTTCGCCCCGGCCGCCTTCAATTCCTTGATGAACATCTTGACCAGCTCGGCATCGACGGTGTCGACCTTGTTGAGCGCGATCAGGCGCGGCTTTTCATCAAGCCCGTTGCCATAGGCTTCGAGTTCTTCCTCGATGATCTCCAGCGCTTCGGCCGGATCGGTGCCGTTGATGTCAATCAGGTGGATCAACACCCGGCAGCGCTCGATATGGCCCAGGAAGCGGTCACCGATCCCGGCGCCCTCGGCCGCGCCAGCGATCAGGCCCGGGATGTCAGCCAGCACGAATTCGCGGTCCTTATGACGCACGACGCCGAGTTGCGGCTTCAGCGTGGTGAAGGCGTAATCGCCAACCTTGGCCTTGGTATTGGTGATCTTGTTGATGAAAGTGCTCTTGCCGGCATTGGGCATGCCGACCAGGCCGACATCGGCCAGCAGCTTCAGCCGCAGCCAGACGTACATCTCCTCACCCATCTCGCCCGGCTGGTGCTGGCGCGGGGCGCGGTTGGTGCTGGTCTTGTAGCTGGCATTGCCGCGCCCGCCCATGCCGCCTTCGAGGAATGTCACACGCTGGCCAGCCTCGGTCAGGTCAAGCAGCACGGTCTCACGATCATCATCGGAGATCAGCTGGGTGCCGACCGGGACCTTGATAACCAGATCCTTGCCGGCCGCGCCATTGCGGTTCTTGCCCGAGCCATGGACCCCGCGCGGGGCCTTGAAGTGCTGGGCATAGCGGAAGTCGATCAGGGTATTGAGCCCGGCGACCGCCTCGAAAATGATGTCCCCGCCCTTGCCGCCGTTGCCGCCATCAGGGCCGCCATATTCGACATATTTCTCCCGCCGGAAGCTGACTGCCCCCGGACCGCCCTGCCCCGAGCGAATGAAGATCTTGGCCTGGTCGAGAAAATGCATGAGAAGGGTTCTAACGGGATTTGGCGCGAATGTCGCGCTTGAGGATGAGCACGGCCAGTGTGCCGATTATTGCTTCAGATCGAGCCGAGAATGGTGCCGGACGAGAACCGGAGCGCAGCGACCATCAGGGTCGTGAGCACCGGAAGCGCAGGCCGGTGCCGTTCGCAGGCCGATCTGGAGCAATTAGCGGTACACTGGTGGAGCCGAGGGGGATCGAACCCCTGACCTCGTCATTGCGAACGACGCGCTCTCCCATCTGAGCTACGGCCCCGTTCCAGTGCGAGCAGGCGGCGGGCCGCCCGTTGCGAGGCGCCCCCTTAGCGAATGGCGCCCCGGCTTGAAAGCGCAAAGTTACGGGGTGGTCGAACGCACCTCGGCCATAGCCAGCGGGCTGGTAACCGGAACCAGGATGTTGGTGCCGGGGGTATAACCGGCCCACTTCGTCTCCCAGGCGGCCAGGTCGGCCTTGTACTGGTCATAGCGCTTGTAGAAATCGTCAAACACGATCTCGAGGTTGGGCAGGCTGACTGCGGCAAAGCGATCGAGCTGGCCCACTTTCACCGCCTTGGCATCATTGCTCATCGCCAGGGCAGCATCGCAGAACGCGGGCAGCGTCGGCGGCATGGCGAAGCGGTTGTAGACCTCGGTCATGTACTTTTCGCGGTTCTTGACGAAGCCGGCACCATATTTGCCGCGCCATTCGCTATCGACCTTGAGGTTGGCGGCGCGCAGGGCCTTGGCATGGGTGCGCAGGAAGGCGCGGTAATTGACCACGATCTGGGCATGCTTGGGCTGGAGGCAATTCAGCGCAGCGACATTATAGCCCGAGCGCAGGTTCCAGACGGTCTGGGCCGGCGAGATGTTGCGATTGACGCTGACGCGGAGGCCATCGGTCCCAACCGCTGGCGTGACGAAATGGGGCGAAGCGTGGTTGGGCGGCGTCGGCTTCCACGGCACGAAGATCCACGTCTGCGCCGGAGCGGGCGGCGGGGGCGGCGGCAGCGCCGGCTTCTTCTTCTTGGCATCGGCAGCGCTGGCCACCAGCAGCAGCGACAGGACCGCAGCGCCCAGTGCAGTATTCAAGGTGTAGCGTACCATTTTCGACCCTCTCCAACCCCGCCAAGGGCATTCCATACCAGGGCAAGCTTGCCCGAAGCTGAAGCCGCGCCTTAGCCCTTCGCAACCGCAAAGAAAATGCCCGGCGCGCCGAATAGCGCGCCGGGCACGATCAGAGCCCGGTATGATGAACCGCGAAAGGTTACTCGCGGTTCCCCAGGAAGCTCAGCAGGAACTGGAACATGTTGATGAAGTCCAGGTAGAGCGTCAGCGCGCCCAGCACGACCGCCTTGCCGGCGAATTCGGTGCCCTGCAGCACATGGTATTCCTGCTTCAGCCGCTGCGTGTCCCACGCGGTCAGGCCCGCGAAGATGATCACGCCAAGGATCGAGATCGCCAGCTGCAGCGCGCTCGACTGCATGAAGATATTGATGACCATCGCGATCAGGATGCCGATCAGGCCCATCACCATGAACGAGCCCATACCGGACAGGTTCTTCTTGGTGGTGTAGCCGAACAGGCTGAGGCCCGCGAACGCGCCGGCCGTGGCGAAGAAGGTGCTGGCGATCGAGCTGGCCGTGAAGACCAGGAAGATCGTCGACAGCGACAGGCCCATGACGGTGCAGAAGCTCCAGAACAGCAGCTGGAGCGTGGCAGTCGACATGCGGTTGGCACCCAGGCTCATTCCGAAGACGAAGCCCAGCGGAGCCAGGATAATCAGCCAGCGCAGCGGCGTGGCCATAACCTGGGCCGCAAGACCCGAGTTGGCGAACAGCAGCGCGACGATGCCCGAGAGCAAGACGCCCGAGGCCATGTAGTTGTAGATGGCGAGCATGTGCTTGCGCAGACCCGCGTCAAAGGTCACGCCCGAACCAAGCACTTCGCCATTGAGGCTGGGGGACGCGCCGAAGCCCGTCTTGGTGGGCTGGGGGTCGTTCCAGTTAGCCATGATGACTTACACTCCATGTTGCAGGCGGCACTATAGCCACCCATGAACCAGAATATCGGTAAGAACCGGCCCGCTTTCAAGTGAAATCGGAATGATCCGGTCCTGATTAAGCATCTTTTGGCGCGGCGGCGAAGGCGGCGAGCTCCGCCCCGCGGTCGCGCGCGGCACGCAAGGTCGCCGCAATAAGCTTTTCAAGCGCTTGTTCCTGATGCCAGCCGCTGTGCCTGGTCAGGGGTGAAGCCCAGCGCGGCCCCGCCGGATGCAAGAGCATCGATAAAGCGATAGACAAAGGCCGGCCCGGAACCGACCAGCGCGGTCGCAAGATCGAACTGCGCTTCATCAATCCATTCCGGCGCGCCCAGCGGTGCAAGCAAGGCACCTACCCGATCGCGCGCCGCCTGATCCAGCCCGCGCTCAGCAAGCGCCATCGGCGACTTGCCCAGCGCCGCTGCTAGGTTGGGCATGATCCGTACCCAGCCAGCAGCATCAGGCAGCGCGGCGGCCAGGCTGGCCAGCTCGATCCCCGCAAGGATCGAGAGCACCAGCGTCGACTGATCGACCCGCGGTGCCAGTGCCGCCGCCACTTCGGCAAAGCCCTGCGGCTTCACGCCCAGCAGCACGGCATCGAAGTGGCGCTCCGGCAACTCGCGCAGCAGGGTTACGCCATCCGGCGCCGCAGCAACGTAGGGATCGACGATCGTGAACCGGGCAGGATCGGCGCCGGCAGCCATCCAGCCGCGCAGCATTGCCCCGCCCATGTTGCCGCAACCGACGATCAGGATCGAATCGAGCTTGCCCATCGGCAAGCCCTACGCTTCCCCGGCCGCGTCGACCAGCGAGGCGGCGAGCGCTTCTTCAGGCGTCTTGTCACCCCACAGGATGAACTGGAAGGCCGGATAGAACCGGTCGCACTCCTCGATCGCGGCTTCCACCGCGACCTGGGCCTGGGCCAGGCTCAGCAGGCCCTCGTCGCCCAGCAACAGTCCGTGGCGGTAAAGCAGCACGTTGCCATTCGACCAGATATCGAAATGGCCGACCCAGAGCTGTTCGTTGACCAGCGCCAGCAACTCGTAAACGCCTGTGCGCTTGTCATCGGGTACGCGGATGTCGGGCAGGCACAGCAGCTGGAGGACATGATCCTCGCGCCGCCAGATGCCGCGCACGGTGTAATTGGCCCAGCTGCCCTTGATCTCGCCCGAGATCTCGTCCTCGCCGACGAATTCGCAGGGCCAGCCGCGCGCCTCGAATAGCGACGCCAGCATGTCGACCGGAGCCGCATCCTCGTCACGCTGATAATCGCGGTTACCCTGCATCATGGGTGCTGGATGCGTTGGGAAGGGGCCTGCCGACAATGGGCGGCCCTGCCGCGGCTGCGCAAAACTTTACAACCCTGTTTACAAGGTGTGGAAAAGACGCCGCGACGTCACTTGGGCGCAGGCAGCGGATCGACCACCTGCCCGGCCGGGCTGGTCCAGACGAAAGCATCGGAAATCCCCGCTTTCTTGAGCTGCGCCAGCAACGTCGTGGCCGCCTTTTCCGTGGCAAAGGGCCCGGTCAGCAGGCGCGTTGCCTGGCCCCAGGCACTGGTGAAACCCTTGCGACCCTTGAACAATTCCGGATCGTTGCGGCTGAACCGGCGGAAGTCACCGGCCAGGCCCGGTTTGTCGCGGCTCGCAGCAAGCTGGATCCAGATCCGGCTGGGCTGGGTCGCGGCCGGGCTCTTGGCCGGTTCCTTCGGCTTGCCTGTCTTGGGATCGATCCTGGCGTCAGCGTCGGTCTTCGGCTTCGCCGCTGCGATCTTGCGTAGGTCGACTGCGCCGGCCACCGGCTCGATTTCGCGGCTCGGTGGGGCCAGGTCGGCAAAGACATCGGCCAGACTGCGCGGCCGGGCGGGCGCGGGACGCGGCGCCGGAGCCGACGGAGGCGGAGGTGGAGCCACGACCGGGGGCGCAGGTGGCGGGGTCGGCGGCGGTGCGACGACGGGAGCAGGTGTGGGAGCCGGTGCAGGCGGCGGAGCGACAACTGGGCGAGCACTATCCAGCACCGCAAAGCCCGGACCAGCGGGCTGGGTTGTTGAAACGGGTGTGGGCCTGGGCGTGCTCGAAGCGGGCAAGGACGGCACGGGAGCTGGTGCCGGAGCAGGCGCCACCGGCACGCGGACCGGCTGCGGCTCGGGCGGCACGGGTCGCACATCGACCCGGACGGGTGCGGGCCGGGCCGGTTCGGTCTTGGCAGGCTCAGCCTTGACGGCAACCTGCTTGGGCGGTTCTTCCCGCTGGGTCTGGCCCCGCCGCGAGCGGTTGGAGCGGTCATTGCGCACGGGCGGAGCCACGACCGGCTTTTCGGCCACGGCCAGCACGGCCTTGGGCCGGACGAAAGCGGCAATGCGCGGATCGTCGCGGCCGATCTCCGCAGCGCGCGGGAAATGGCCCAGGTTGGCGGCTGCGGCCTGCTGCGCCGGGGTTAGCCGCGGCATATAGCGCAGGTAGGCAACCATGCCCCCGGCCGCCGCCTCAGGCAGGTTGGCGCGGGCGATCGATTCGGCTTCGGTTGCCAGCCCCAGGATCGCGAAGGCAAAGGCGCGGGTCCGCCAGGCGGCCTTGTCCTGCTTTTGCAGCAAGGGGCTGAGCGTGACTTCCATGCCGCGCCGGTCACCCGAAATCGCCTGACTCAGCGCCAGACGGCGCAGTGTTTCATCATCCGGGCCGACGCTCAGCGCCTGGCGGTAATAGCGCTGGGCCAGCTCGTTATCGCCAACCAGGTCATAGGCCAGGCCGCGCTCCGACAGCAG
>JAJTFU010000085.1 GCA_021299075.1 Novosphingobium sp.
GGAGTTGGAACCGAACACCAGGTCAGCGCGAGTGGCGCGCCAGCTTTCGCCGCCGTTGCTGCGATCGGTCGCCACGAACTCTTCCTCGTCGCTGCCTTCGACCGACTTCCACGCGTGGGTCATGTCGAGCAGGTTGACGAAGAAGTCATTGGTGAGCTGCCCCGGACGATGCGTGAAGCTGCCATGGCCGCGCTGGCCGTAATTGGTGCCCAGCACGCGCAGGCCGCCGATCAGCACGGTCATTTCCGGCACCGACAGGCCTAGCAGCGCGGCACGATCGAGCATCATCTCCTCGGTCTTCACGCGCAGCTTCTTCGGCAGGTAGTTGCGGAAGGCATCGGCCTGCGGCTCGAGCACGGCGAAGCTTTCGGCGTCAGTCTGCTCGGCGCTCGCGTCGCCGCGGCCGCCGGTGAAGGGCACCGCCACGTTGAAGCCCGCTGCCTTGATCGCCTGCTCAAGGCCCACGACGCCGCCCAGCACGATGGTGTCAGCCATCGAGAAGCCGGTGCCGGCGCGCAGTTCCTCATACTTGGTGAGGACCTTGGCCAGCTCAGCCGGCTCGTTGACGTCCCAGTCGCGCTGCGGCGCCAGGCGGATGCGGGCACCATTGGCGCCGCCGCGGTGGTCCGACTTGCGATAGGTGCTGGCCGAGGCCCAGGCGGTCTTGACCAGCTGGCTGACGGTCAGGCCGCTGCCGGCCAGCTTCGCCTTCATCGCCTGGACGTCAGCTTCGCTGGGCATGGTGCCCGCCGGGACCGGATCCTGCCAGATCAGGTCTTCGGCCGGCACTTCCGGGCCAAGGTAACGCGCCTTGGGGCCCATGTCGCGGTGGCACAGCTTGAACCAGGCGCGGGCGAAGGCATCCTTGAACGCCTCGTGATCGTTGCGGAACTTCTCCGAGACCACGCGGAAATCCGGATCCATCTTCAGCGCCATGTCGGCCGTGGTCATCATGGTCGGAACCTTGATGCTGGGATCCCAGGATGCCGGGGCCATGTCTTCCGGCTTCTGGTTGATCGGCTGCCACTGGTGGGCACCGGCCGGTGACTTGACCAGCTCGTAATCGTAATCGAGCAGCAGGCGGAAGTAGTTGGCCGACCATTCGGTGGGGGTGTTGACCCACGAACCTTCGATCCCGCTGGTCACGGTATGCTCACCGATCCCGCCGTGTTCGGCGCTGCTGTTCCAGCCAAAGCCGAGCGAGGCAATGTCGCCGCCGGCCGGGGCCGGGCCGAGCAGCGACGGATCGCCATTGCCGTGCGCCTTGCCAAAGGTGTGGCCGCCAGCGGTCAGCGCGACGGTTTCCTCATGGTTCATCGCCATGCGCTCGAACGTCGCCTTCATGTCGCGGGCCGAGAGCAGCGGATCGGGGTTTCCGCCCGGGCCTTCCGGGTTGACGTAGATCAGGCCCATCTGAATCGCGGCGAGCGGCCCGTCGAGTTCCTGCAGCCCGCGATCGGGATCGATCCGGGTCTGGACGCCTTCGTTGACCCACTTGTCCTCGCTGCCCCAGTAAATGTCCTTTTCGGGCTCGAACACGTCGGCGCGGCCGCCGCCAAAGCCGAAGACCGGGCCGCCCATCGATTCGATCGCGACGTTGCCGGCCAGGATGAACAGATCAGCCCAGCTGATGTGCTTCCCGTACTTCTGCTTGACCGGCCACAGCAGGCGGCGGGCCTTGTCAAGATTGCCGTTGTCGGGCCAGGAATTGAGCGGAGCAAAGCGCTGCTGGCCGCTGTTGGCGCCGCCGCGCCCGTCGCCGGTGCGATAGGTCCCGGCTGCGTGCCAGGCCATGCGGATGAAGAACGGGCCATAGTGGCCATAGTCGGCCGGCCACCACGGCTGGCTGTCGGTCATCAGCGCGGTCAGGTCGGCCTTGAGCGCATTGTAATCGAGCGCGTTGAAGGCTTCGGCATAGTCGAAATCGTCACCCATCGGGTCATTCGCCCCGTTGGGCGATAGGATGTCGACGGCCAGGGCATCGGGCCACCAGTCACGGTTGGTACGGCCCAGCAGGCCGCGCACGCCGCCATCCTGCTGGTGGAACGGGCAGCCGCCCCCATCGATCGATCCGGTCTTGGCATCCATGGTCTTGTCTCCTGTTCAGCCCGACTCGGCGGGCGACTGAGCAGATCATGTATGAACCTTATAATCGATGATATCGATCAAAACTGGATAGAGTGTGGCGTTTTATCGATTATTGGTCGATCACCCGAACAGCCAGGTGCCCATCAGCCGGTTCGGCATGAAAGCAAACAGGCCAGGAATGGTCAGCGCGCCCAGGTAGAGCCCGATCAGCGCCTTCTTGTGCGCGCCGATATCGCCGCGGCGGGCGGTGCTGATCGTCTTCCAGGCACCGTGCAGGGTCATCGGCACAAAGATATGGATCGGGCTGAACCCGCCGCCGTTGATCTGGCGGATGAACAGCGCCGCCAGCGCCGTCACCACGATCAACGCCACCCAGATCTTGCCCAACGCCTTGTGGCGCGGCGTGCCCTTGCGCGCCAGCATCAGCCAGGCGCCGAGCGGCACGGCGGGCACCACCGTGGCGACATGGATCATCACGGCAATGTTCTGGGTATTGGGATGGGCCGGGGCCACGCCGGCAGCAAAGCGCACCGCAGCCAGCACGCAAGTGGTGGTAAAGCCGGCCCCGACCAGCCCAACGGCGGCGCGGGCGACGGGGCCGAGGTCGAAGCTCTTGGCACGGGCCTGGGCAGGACGCGGCAGGGCAATGGTGTTCATGGCAAGTCTCCGGTTGAACGGTTGTTGCCCCTTCCCTGCCGTCACCCCGTTCGCCCGCAAGCGCGCTTGCGGGGATGGTGCCGCGCCCTTCGCGAAAGGTGCGGATCGCGGCCCGCTGCCACTTTACGATGCGCGAATGGGCGTTAGATTCGCCCGCAATGAGCGAGACTTCCGCTACGCCTGCCGCCCATCCGGCTCGCCAGATCGTGATCGATCTGGCGGTGATGACCGTGATCGGGGTGGTGCTGGCCGTGGTCGGCCCGCTCGGCAGCTTTGACGCGCCGTTCTGGCTGCGGCTGGTCTACTGGCTGGGTCTGGCCTGGGCTGGCTACGCCTGTTACCGCCCGATCGGCGGACTGGTGACGCGGCTGGGGGCGAACCTGGATCTGCCCGAATGGTCGCTGTGGCTGCTGGCCTGCTTGATCGCCACCGTGCCGATGACCGTTGTGGTCTGGCTGGTCGAAGCCCTCCCGCCGCCACTCGAAGTGCCCTCGGCCGAGCGCTGGATCACCACCTATGGCTATGTCCTGGCGATCGGCGCGGTGGTGACCATGGTGTTCTATCTGGTCCAGTCGAAGCCCGCGGCGGCTCCGGAGGTGACAGCAGCCCCGCCCGTCCCCCTTCCAGTGCCAGGACTCGTTGAGGTGCCGAGCCAGCCGCGCCTGTTCGATCGTCTTCCCCCCGCGCTTGGCACGGACCTCGTCGCGCTGGAGATGGAGGACCATTACCTGCGCGTCCACACCGTACTCGGGTCTGACCTGATCCTGCTGCGGATGCGCGATGCCGTGGCCGAGCTGGATGGGCTCGACGGCGCGCAGGTCCACCGCAGCTGGTGGGTGGCGCGCGGCGCAGTGGAACGGGTGGAGCGCGACGGCCGCAATGTCCGCCTGGTCCTCAGCCAGGGCCTTGTTGCGCCGGTCGCCCGCAACATGGTGCCGGTGCTCAAAACCGCCGGGTGGTTATGAGCCCCGGGGCTAGCCGGATGGGCAATGCTTGCCTATAGGCGCGCGACGCTACGACCCAAGCCACGACCAGGGGGGGAATTCCGGTGTACGACAAGACCCATGCGCTGATGGAGCGCGGCCGCGCCTTTCTGGGAACCGAGCACGCGATCCTGTGCGGCGCGATGTCCTGGGTATCCGAACGCAACCTGGTCTCCGCGATCAGCAATGCCGGCGGCTTCGGCGTGATCGCCTGCGGCGCGATGACGCCCGAGCTGCTCGATGCCGAGATCACCGCGACCAAGGCGCTCACAGCCAAGCCCTTCGGCGTCAACCTGATCACCATGCACCCGATGCTGTTCGATCTGATCGCGGTCTGCGCCAAGCACAAGGTTGGCCATGTCGTGCTGGCCGGCGGGATTCCGCCCAAGGGCAGCGTCGAGGCGATCAAGGAATTCGGCGCCAAGGTGCTGGTCTTCGCCCCCACCCTGGCGCTGGCCAAGAAGCTGCTGCGCGCGGGCGCCGATGCACTGGTGATCGAGGGCAGCGAAGCCGGCGGCCATATCGGCCCGGTCGCCACCTCGGTGCTGGCACAGGAATTCCTGCCGGCGCTGGCGGCGGACCACGTGGTCTTCGTCGCCGGCGGGATCGGCCGGGGCGACATGATCGCGGCCTATCTGGAAATGGGCGCTTCGGGCGTCCAGCTTGGCACCCGCTTTGCCTGCGCGACGGAATCGATCGCGCACCCCGATTTCAAGAAGGCCTTCTTCCGCGCCAATGCCCGCGATGCGGTCGCCTCGGTCCAGGTCGATCCGCGCCTGCCGGTGATCCCGGTCCGCGCGCTCAAGAACAAGGGCACCGAGGAATTCACCGCCAAGCAGGTCGAAGTGGCCAAGTTGCTGGACGAAGGCCAGATCGAGATGGGCGAGGCCCAGCTCCAGATCGAGCACTTCTGGGCCGGCGCGCTGCGCCGCGCGGTGATCGACGGCGATGTCGAGAACGGCTCGCTGATGGCCGGGCAATCGGTCGGCATGGTCACCAAGGAAGAACCGGTCGCCGATATCATGGCCGAACTGATGAGCGAGTGCGAGGCAGCGCTGACGCGTTAAAGGAGCACAAGGCATGCGGGTGAATGCACTGGATCACTTCAACGTGATCACCGAGCAGATGGACGAGACCGCAGCCTTCTATGCCGCCGTGCTAGGGTTGGAGCGCCGCGACGGCCCGCCACCGCTGCCGCCCCACCAGGTGCAATGGATGTATGACGATACCGGCCGCGCGCTGGTTCACATCAACCACACCGAGTGCCCGCGCGCCTTCGATCGGGAAGTGTTTCCCGGCCAGCCGACCGGGGCGATCCATCACGTGGCCTTCAATTGCTCTGGCTTTGACGGCCTGATCGAACGGCTTGATGCGGCCGGCCTCACCCGTCACGTCAACACCATCGCCTCGATCGGCTTGCGACAGGTCTTCGTGACCGATCCCAACAACGTGGTGCTCGAACTCAATTTCTTCGGGGATTGAGAGCCTCATCCCACCACACAAAAAAAGGGGCCGGAACATTGCTGTTCCGGCCCATCTAGTTTGCGTTCGCAGGAGGAACGCTGGGAGGCAGGATCGGGGGAGGAGAGGAGGAGGAACCCGACCCTGCCAAGCTTGAGAGAAGCGTTACATGTTGTAGGCGCGCTCCCCGTGTTCGGTGATATCCAGGCCCTCGCGCTCGGCTTCGACCGAGGGGCGCAGCCCGATGGTGTACTTGAGGCCCAGGAACAGCACGGTCGAGACCACGCCGGTCCAGAGGACCGTGGTGCCGACGGCCCAGATCTGGGTCATTACCTGGCCATAGAGGTCAAACTCGCCAGCCTTGGCCACCGGTGCGGTGTAGTCGATCCAGCCCTGGCCGCCCCAGGCCGGGTTGGCGACGAAGCCGGTGCCGATCGCGCCGACGATCCCGCCAACCGCGTGGATGCCGAAGACGTCCAGGCTGTCGTCATACTTCAGCTTGTTCTTCACCGTGGTGACGAAGAAGAAGCAGACCACGGTGGCAACAGCGCCGAGGATGATCGCGGTGCCCGGGTGGGCAAAGCCCGCCGCCGGAGTGATCGCGACCAGGCCGGTCACCACACCCGAAGCCGCGCCGAGGAGCGAAGGCTTCTTGTGGACGATCTGTTCGATCACCGCCCAGGTCACACCCGCCGCAGCCGTGGCAACGAAGGTGTTGATGAAGGCCAGCGCACCGAAGGCATTGGCTTCCAGACCCGAGCCGGCGTTGAAGCCGAACCAGCCGATCCACAGCAGCGAAGCACCGATCATGGTCATCACCAGGCTGTGCGGCGGCATCGATTCCGTCTTGAAGCCGACGCGCGGACCGATCACGAGGCAGCCGATCAGGCCAGCGATACCCGCGTTGATGTGGACCACGGTGCCGCCAGCGAAGTCGAGCGCGCCCCAGCCCCACAGCAGGCCGCTGTCATCCGGCGCGGCGTGGAGGAAGTCTGGCCCAGCCCAGTACCAGACCATGTGCGCGATCGGGAAATAGGCGAAGGTCAGCCAGAGGACCGTGAAGATGATCAGCGGCGTGAACTTCACGCGTTCGGCAAAGGCGCCGACGATCAGCGCCGGCGTGATGCAGGCGAAGGTCATCTGGAAGATGATGAAGACATATTCCGGCAGGTAGACCCCGTTGGAGAAGGTCGCCGCCAGCGTGGTCGGATCGACCCCGGCCAGGAAGGCCTTGTCGAACCCGCCGACGATCTTGGGGAATGGCGTGCCGGTGGAGGTGAAGGCCATCGAATAGCCCCAGGCGAACCACACCAGCGCCGCGACGCAGACGATGGTCAGCACCTGCATCAGCACGCTCAGCATGTTCTTGGCGCGCACCAGGCCGCCATAGAACAGCGCGAGCGCCGGCACCGACATCATCAGGACGAGTGCGGATGCAACCAGCATCCAGGCCACGTCGCCCTTGTTGACCATCTCGGCAGTGGGAGTGAAGGCAGCGGTCGTCGCCGCTTCGGTGGCGGTCGCAGCCGCCTCGGTCGCGGCGGCGGTGGCCGCTGCGGTCGCGTCTTGCGCGAAAGCGGCCGTGGCGGCGAAGAGGCTGGCTCCCGCTGCGCCAAGACCGCAAACAATCTTGCGGATCATTGGAAAAGTCCTCCTGTCAGGGCCAACGCTCACAGCGCCGTGTCCCCGGTTTCGCCGGTGCGGATGCGGGTGGCAGACGCCAGGTCGAGCACGAAGATCTTGCCGTCGCCGATCGACGACGTGCTGGCGATCTGCTGGATCGTCTCGATCACCTGGTCAGCCAGGTCGTCGCTCACCGCGACTTCGACCTTCACCTTTGGCAGCATGTTGGTCGAATATTCCGCACCGCGGTAGATTTCGGTTTGTCCCTTTTGCCGCCCGAAGCCCTTGACCTCGGTCACGGTCATGCCCGCGACGCCGATCGCGCCGAGCGCTTCACGCACCTCGTCAAGCTTGAAGGGCTTGATGATGGCGATGATGAATTTCATGCCCGTCCCCTGTTTGCCTGCCGGGCCCATCCCGGCTTTCGCTAGTGCAGCAAGGGCCGTGCCAGTTTGGAATTATCGGGGAGATTCAGCGGAATCGGCGAAACAGGATTGCGCCGGGTGCAGAAGGCGCGCTCGAATCCTGCGCACCTGCTTATTTTTTAGGCAGTGCCAGCCGCATCCACACCGGCAAATGATCCGATGCCTTCGCCGCCAGCGCCGAGTGATGCACGCCCGCCTCTTCCAGCTCCCAGCGCTCGCACAGCACCAGCCGGTCGAGCCGGCCGACCGGGCGGCGCGAGGGGAAGCTGGCGCCGGGGGTGATCAGCCGCCAGGGCGCGCGGAATTCGCCGAGCGCGCCGCGATGCAGGCTCCACTCGTTGCAATCGCCCATCAGCACGGTCGGGCAAGCGCCATCGCAGCGGGTCAGGTGATCGAGGATCGTGCGGACCTGCTGGCGGCGGCGCAGGCCCGACAGGTCAAGATGCATGCCGACCACCCGGACGCGCTGGCCCGCCACCTGCAGGTCGGCCCGGATCGCGCCGCGCGGCTCGAGCGTGGGGAGCGGGACGACGCCGGCCTCGATCACCTTGATGGTATCGCGCCGCACCAGCAGGGCATTGCCGTGCCAGCCGAGCGAATCCGGACGGTGATTGAGCGCGACCGGCTGCCAAGGGGTGTAATCCTCGATCGCCTCACGCGGGAGCACGCTTTCGCGCCGGCCGATCCGCCGGTCAGCCTCTTGC
>JAJTFU010000086.1 GCA_021299075.1 Novosphingobium sp.
GCGGATTGAGACCGCCGAAGCGACGGGACGGGCAGCAGGCTTGGTGGAAGTACGGAACTCCCCCCGCCATAGTCGCGGATTGAGACGGCACCCCAGGGCGCGCAGGGCCGGGCCAGGTTCAGCGCGCGCCAAGCCAAAGTGGCGGAATGACATTCCGTGTGAAACGCTTGCGCTTAAACGAAACGGCGCTCGGCGCTCATCCCATTGCCGGCAGCAAAGGGCTGCTCGAGAAAGCCGCTCAGCGCCTCCGCTGCCTGCTCAGCCCTTTTTGCGATAAGGAAACATTAGCGCGTCCCGAACGAGAGGCTGCACGTTCAGCCATCTGGGCGCCGCTTGTTCGCCAGAAGGCGGCACCTCCCGATTGCTTAACTGCGCGACCTTCTTCAGGTCACTATGCCGCTCCGGCGCTTTCTTGAGCAGCAGCCGACCATTAGTCTGGCGTTCCATACCGAGGTAATCCGTCTTCCCGGCTGCCATTACCGACCTTGGATCGGAAAGCGCCAGCCATTCCCGTACCGATGGCAGATCAGGCCAGCGCCCGCTGGTCTTGGCGGACATGGTGCTGTGGAAGGCGTCCAGGAATGGCGCCAGGGATTGTCCACCCTTCGGCACCCAGCCGGTTTCATGCGGCGCTGCCTCCCGCATTTCTTCCCATGGCTGAACGGCTACCGGCTCGGGCGCAGGATCGTCATTGGCGCGCACCCGCAAACACACGGACCTTACCCGCATCTGCCCCGCGCCAAATGGGCGGCCGCGGCCCAGCATGTGCCGATACGGCTTGGCGGGCGCGCCCCCATGCGTCAGCACCCACAGCAGCGCGCCCAACTCCGCCGCACTGATATTGTGCACAAGCAGCCTGCCGCGGAAGCGCAGTTCGGCGCCGCTCTGCGGTACCAGGAAACGCAATCGGCTCTCATTGCCTGGGCCAGCACTTGGGCTCAATTGGCGCTGGACCACCTGCTGCGGGTCAGGCGTGCCCGGCGTAAAGCGTGGGAAGAAACGCTTGCGGCCAGCCAGTTTGGCCTCGTCGTTAGACCAATCCTTGTGGGGCTGGCCGGTCAGGTAGAAGGGCGCGAAGGACGCACGGGGACCCATCATGGTGGTACAGAACGGGTGTTGGCCCTCGGCCGGCCATAGCTGGCCGCGGTGGGTGGCAGCCGCCATCCCCACCGCCACGCGGCCACGCCGTGCCATGCGCCCCGGATTGTCAAGCTCCAAGCCCCGCGCATCTGCCCGATCCAGGCCAAGATCCTCGGCCTCATGCACCCAGCCAAACAGCGCATCCGCCCAATCCGGGGCGGAATCGGGCCGCAGCCTATGGCCCGGGTGGCGGGCATCCAGCTTGTCGCCCACAGAATATCGGTGGCCAAGCTTCAGGGCGCGGGTCAGGCCCATCTGAAAATCGGCCTCACCAGGTGTGCCAAGGTAGAAGACCGGGATGCGCCCGCCCGATTCAAGCGTTGGCGTCAGCGCAGCAAAACTGCCCTCCGGCTCCCGCACACGGCCGGTTCGGCCGGAAGCGGGGCTGGAATGGATGAACTCGAACCTTGCATATTCATCGGCTGTCAAAGGGATGGTTTGGGCGTCGGGCTTATCGAAAAACACATATTCGCGCTTTTTTTGGCGGCCTTCCTTCGGAACTTTCTGCCCGGTCGCGGTAAGGCCAACATGCTCTTCTTCCAGCGTCTTCGCGTCCAAATTCTTGAGCGAAGGGGATTTGCCCGCGAAAACCAGCACACCCTGCCTATCGCCGTTCGGATCAGCTTCCGAATTGATAGCGTCCACTTCCCGCACGCGCACGGTCCGGGTGAAGTCAATATGCTCGTCCTTTCTCATGCCGGCAGCGGCATAGCGATCCTGGATGGATTTCTGTAACCATTCCAGATGGAACGCTGCGCTGTCCGTGCTTTGGCCACCATTCAGGGCCTTTGGCAGGCGTCGGATCAATACGGCGCGGCGGTCGCATTCGGTCAGGTGGTGAACGACTTCCCCAGTTTTGCTGTCGCGACCGCGCGTCAACCAGCCGGTTTTGAGGTGCTCCCAGCTCAGCCGCTTGCCATCGCCAACATATTCCGGGTGGAAAAAATCGCGCAGCGCAAAGCGATGATGGCGGTTCACCTGCGACAGGCGGCCGAGCGTGATGATCTCAACACCCGCTCGCAGCATGCCGCGCAAGGTCGCGCCGGGGATGATGTGGTCGCCGGACGGGAGTTTAAGCGGCACCACCACATCCTTGTCCTGCCCCTGGCCCTTGCCGCCGATCAGCAGCGGCGTCTCGGCCGCCCATTCAACCTCGATACTGCCGCAAAAGCCCCCCGGAAGAGGCTGATCCAGTGCCGGGACCGTAGCGCCGACAACTTGGTCTTCCAGCGAGACAAAGCGGTAGGGCGCGGTCAGGAGCGCCGCGAAATCGTGCGGAACGCTGCGCGGCCTCAATCCTGCGGCCTTGCCTGTGGCAGGACTAGCCGAACGACCCGCGGTGACATTTGACCTCGCGGGGCGTGCGGGAGCCCCGCCTCCTTGCAGTAACTCTCGCAGGCGTCGCAGCAATTCCGCGCGTTCCGCAGCGGAACGCCGACCCAGGCGATCTATATAGGTTCCGAGTTCGTCATCGTCTGGTATATCACCTTCGTAATCCCCGGCAATCTCGCCCGCGAATGCCGCAAGCCTCTGGATATCTTCAGAACGCAGCACGGACAGCCTCCTGCGTCACGGTTACGTCGAACCAGCCGAAGCCGCGATTGGTGCCGTGGCCAAGGCGAAGGCCTTGCGCCCCAAGCTGTTTCATCAGCTCCTCGGCCAACTTCTCTGCGCTGGTCAGCGCCGCGGCGGACATAGGGCGCGCCGCCAGTTCGATAACGGCACGAGCGGCGACCCCGGTGAAGCAGCTCGTCTCAAAAAGGGCATTGTCGATCGGGCCACCAGAAAAACGGTCAAGGCGGACGGAATGCACGCTCCAGGGTTTGGCCGCAGTGACGTCGAAAGACGCCAAGCCGAGCAGTGCACGATAGCCCGCGACGCCGAACAACCGCTCGACAGCAGTAAGCGGCGTGCGGACCTCATCACGGTAGACCTTGCCTTGATCATCCTGCCGCGTGTCCTGTTTGGCGCGATGCGCATCCAGGCTGGCGATCCAGGCAGCGTGACTGCGCAGCGTACCCATCAGGCTGGCGCCAGGGATGATCGGCAAGCTGCCCTTGGTTTGGCGTTGAGCCTGGAGTTGCGGCTGCCCTTCCGCCCGCCTGACCGGATAGGATCCGTCCAGCACGGCAAAGGGTCCAGGGCAGTTGAGGTTCAGCACCCACCGGCGATGCGATCCCGTACCAATTGAAGGTGCTGCAAGACTTGGCTTCGATGGCTTCAACGCGATGAAGCCCTTGGTATCCAGCCGACCCTCCTGCAGTTGCAGCGTCGCGGCAAGTAATCGGATACGGCCCTGACCATCGGCCTGACCGGCACCGATCTGCACGCCCTCCGCCCCCGTCATCCGGCTGAGCAACGTCAGCAATTGCTGGCGGGCCGCCGCATGTTCGGCGACCGGCGCATGAAGGTCGAGTAGCAGCCGCAGCGTGAACTGCGCACCGGGTGCCACGACTTCCTGGAAGAACAGTTTCCCATTGGCCGCGATGCCCAGTGAAGAATCGATCGCGGTGCGCGCCGCAACATACACGCCCCGCCCGAGCATCCCCGACTGTGCGGGCCCTTGTACGGGTGGTGGGTTCACATCGCTGTAGGGCATGCCCGTCGCGTCGCCGGGCTGGGCGAGTGTCGCACCATAGACCAAAAGCGCACCCATCCGCGCAGTCTTTCCCGCATCGTCCGGCGGGCAGCCAAGCAGGCGCGTGGTCCAGGCCCGGCGGTCGGTTTGTGGCTGATCAGCCAATCGACGCAGCAGGCCCTTCAGGGTTGAACCAGGTATCCAAGGCTGGCCGTTTGCATCGCGCTGGATGGCCGCGACATCGGGCTGGATATTCTGCCTGCCATTGCGCGACGCGGCGAGATCCACGGCATCAACATGGCGCCCTTCGCCACTGCCAACGTGAAGGGGGGAGAGTACTGCCAGCTTCGCCGTGACGCTGATGCGCAACCTAGACATGCACAACCTCATCGAAGGCGAGGGCGTCTGCCAAATAATGCGCGGTGAAGGCGCCAAACCCATTCTCCGGCGTGAATGGGCAGTTGCGCCAATCCGGAACGGCGCCGTCCAATGCAGCCACGGGCAGCCCGGTTTGCATCAGCGCGTCAAGCTGCTCACCGGTCACGTTATCGAGCAGAAACACCGATCCCGGTTCGGTAAGCACGAAAGGCACATAGGCAGCGCCGAACATGCGCCGGCGCTGCGCCTGATATCCCCCTGCCAGCCGTTGACTTGCCACATGATCCAAGAGCATCGCGCCGGGCAAGACCGCGGACCAGTACTGCCGGTAAGCATCCGTCGCGGTCAGTCCAGGGTTCGGCGGCGTCATGACCGCGGGCGTTGTGAGCACCACCGCATAGCGCGAGGCATGGCCAATCACTGGCCGCGCCGGGGGGAGTCGCGCATCCTCTGGCAACAGGCGCTCAAACGTGGCGGAGGCGCCGGTGCGGCCAATCCCATCCAGCCCACCTTCCAGCATCGCCAGAAGCTGCGCCCAGCGGGCGGCATCCGCTTCCGCGGGAGGTGTCAGACACAAACGCCACGCTCGCACCGATCCGGTCGCGGCACCGCTGACCTCATCAGGGAAGCGATGGCTGCGCGCGACGGTGGCAAAAAGAAGCCCATCGGCTGCACCGCCGGTACTTTGATCGATCGCTGTATGCACGCGCAATTCCCGGCCAGGGGGCAGATGCGGTGGCCAGCCAACACGCTGTGCGACGGCGTTGTGCCAGCCCTTCCAGTCGGTTGCGTAGAACCCTGGTCGCAAGGTCTCACCCTTGAACAATACGCCCTTGTCCGCCTCCAATCCAAGGCTGTCAGCGACCAACAGATGCGCCGCCTCCTCAGCTACCAGCGACAGAGGCAGTGCATGGCCGGCGGTCTGACCCGCCAAATTCTCTGGGAAGGCGTGGGATACAATCATGGCTGCCAAAAGTCCCGCGAAGCTTCCGGTTTCCGGGTTCTCGCCAGCAAGGGCTAGGCGTCGCGCCAGCGCGCCTTTCACCACGGCACCAGGCACAACCTCTGCGCCGACGTAAAGATTATCGGCTTCCCGGGTCGCATCCACCAGAAAGGGGCGATCGAACCGCATGCGGTAGGCGACGGCCCCCGGTTTCGCCGTGCTTGTTGTGCTGACTGGTGGAGCGGGCAAGTTCAGCGTACGTCGCGACACTTCCCGCAGCGCAGCACGAGTCACTTCACCGTAGCCCACGCTTTTCTGGGCGCCGATGGCGACCAGAAGCTTGAGAGCTCGGTCGAGCGCTGTCACGGTTCGCGCCTCCCGCCCCGCCGGGACCAGGACCACGATTTCGCCGGCGAATACTACCTCCTGCCCGGGGGGCGCACAGAGTTCCGCGAACATCAATGCCCCTGTTCGTGCCGCACCGGTCTCTGGTTCGATTGCGACACGCACCGAGAGATTGCCAGTCGCGCCGGTTTGCTCGGCAATCAGATCGCCACAGAGGATCGCGCCACGCTCCGGCGCAAAATTCGCCCCAGCCATGGTGGCGTCATCGCGTGAATCGGCGGCAGCCTTGCCGAATAGCTGGTCCAGCTCCGCCTGGCTGAAGACTTCTGGCGCAGCCGCAACGATATCCGCCAGCCCGTGCCGCAACACGCCGCGCAGTTGATCCGCCGGAATGAGCGGCCGCCCATCGGCATTCCGGAGCGCCGCCATATCCACCCCGAAGATGCCGCCGCTGGCGTCGCGGAACAGGAAGGGGCTTCGAAGCGTGATATTCACGCTCAGCAAAAGACGTGTCGTCACGTGGCCACCATGACGGGAAAGGGTGGCGGGTCCCCAGGGTCGGACGGGGCGCAATAATCGCGCAGCATGGCGAGCAGGCACAGATCAAGCGCCCAGCCGCGGCGACCAAAGCCCGGCAAATGCGGGACCGGCGGGGAAAGCCCGAAGCGCCCGAATGCCGTGTCCAAAACCGCCTCGGCCGCCGCTTCTCCTTCGGCGGAGGTGAGCCCCGCGCCCGCCTTGCGCGCTGCGGCAATGGCGCGGTGAATCACGGGTGGCGAAAGCTTACCGTCCCGCACCTCACCATCCGTGATGCGCCTAACTTCCGCCACCAGATCAACCAATGCCTTGCCGTGCAAGACCAGCCGATGCCCGAGTGCGCGCTGCGGCCCATCCGCTTCGGGAATTCCGAACAGACGGCTGCGCTGCGTCGCCAGCGGAGAATCCAGCGGGCTCTGGCTTTCGAAAACCTGGATGGCGGCGCTGCCGGGCACGCGGCCATCCTCCTTCGGCGCATGCTTCGCCGCTTCCTTCGCCAATTCCATCAAATCCTGGGCGGTCTTGCGGGCAATGCGGACGGGCGTCTTCACATCACAGATTGCCATGCCAAAGGCGCAGGACAGCTTATGCTCCGCCAACTGCCAGTCCCTTGTCGCTGCCTCCAGCTCGGCCAGGACTGGCAGGCCGAGCCAGGCGGGCATCACGAACAGAAAATCATCACCGCCCCAGAGCAGCGTTTCGAAGCGTGCCTGCCAACCTTCCGAAGTCTGTACCGCGCGTAATGCGCAACGATCCTGCACCCCCTCCAGCAGCCAAGCCGTCAGGCTTTGCAATAAGGTGGCTTGCCGCGCTGCGATTTCGGCTGCGAATTTCCGTACGCCGAGCGCCCGCCGCGCCGCGCCGAAGCTATTGCCATCGCCATAGATGAAAGCGAGCTTGCCGCGCGGTGCGACCGGAAGGCCTTTCGGCGGATTGTCCACAATGTCCTGGAAACTGCCGCAGACCGGCAGCGTATCTTGCCCCTTCGGCAGATAGGGCGCGTAGAACAGGCTGCGCTGACGCCTGCCGTAATCGCGCCGTTCGAGCACACTATAGGAAATGGCAGCCCGAGGGCGGCCTGGAAGATCGGCTTGGGTTTCCGCAGCCCGCATGTGATCCAGCCTATCGGGCTGGGTTGCTGCGGCATTGATGCGCGGTACCGGGGCAGTGAAATTGCGGAACTGCCGGGCGCGATTGCGGGCTTCCGCAACCTGCAGCGCGGCTTCCTCATCCGCGTCCTGCACCTCAGCGAGATCGACCACGAAAATCAGGTGCTGAAGCGGCACATCGCCCGCCGGAGAGGCGAGCAGGTTGCGCACGCTGGCCAGCGCTGCCATGGCGGTTTCCGCATCGGCGGAAAAGCGAAAGGCAACCTGGGAGGCGCCGGCGAAGATACGCTGCGGCACCAGGGTGGCGCCAATCAGTGCCTGTTCAATCAGTGGCGCGGCTTCAAGCAGGCTAAGGCCGGCGCCGCGGATGGTCGAAAGGTCATTGGTGTCGAGCAGGGTCGCGCCGAAATTGACGCCCTCAGCGCGGAGCGTCCATTCGTTTCCAAGGGAGGATCGGGAAGCGGTCATTCTTAACCAAATGTACACCTATTCTGCGCCCGATTTGCAAGCCTGAAAGACGAGGCCGGACCTTGCAAGGCTGAAAAATGAGGTATTCACCGCTTGGAAATAACAAAATATTGTTGTAAAACAATATCATGAAAGTCATTTTTGACGTTTTTTTGCCTGATGACGCCGCCCTTTCGTCACGGCTGAGCAAACTGCTTGGAAGAGGGGCTAAATTTTTCTGTTGCGTCAATTGCTTGAAAGGGGGTACGTCTTCTGTTCACCCCGCCACAGTCGCGGATTGAGACAACCAATCATCACGCATAGCGCCAGGCCTGGCGTCTTCTGCTCACCCCGCCACAGTCGCGGATTGAGACCTTTTTCGAGCCTTGTCC
>JAJTFU010000087.1 GCA_021299075.1 Novosphingobium sp.
AAACCCGGTTAGTCTCCGCCGCCATAACGGCCCGCCGGCAACCGCGGGTCCCTGCGGATATTTGGGGAGCAGTTCATGAAAGACATGGCCTTGTGGAACGAGGGCGACTGGATCGCGTCAATCGCGGTCGTCGTGCTTGGCATTTTCCTGGCGATCGGTGCCAAGATCGCGATTCAGAGGGAACCGGAGTTCGCCGGCCATCCCAAGGGCCTCTACATGCTGTTCTTCGCCGAGATGTGGGAGCGGTTCTCCTACTACGGCATGCGCGCGCTACTGATCTTCTACCTGACCAAGCATTGGCTGTTCAGCGATGGCAACGCCAACCTGATCTACGGCGCCTATACCAGCCTGGTCTACATCACCCCGGTGCTGGGCGGCTATCTGGCTGACCGCTACCTGGGCCAGCGCAAGGCGGTGCTGTTCGGCGGCCTGCTGCTGGCGATCGGCCACAGCCTGATGGCGGTCGAAGGAACCGGCGGGCAGACCGATCCGGCGATCAACGTGTTCTGGGGCGCCCTCGCCTTCATCATCGTCGGCTCGGGCTTCCTCAAGGCCAACATCTCGGTGATGGTCGGCCAGCTCTACAAGCTGACCGACGTGCGCCGCGACGGGGCCTATACCGTGTTCTACATGGGCATTAACCTCGGCGCGGCCGTCGGCACGATCCTGGTCGGCTACCTCGGCGAAACGATCGGCTGGGGCTATGGCTTCGGCCTGGCCGGCATCGGCATGCTGGTCGGCCTGATCGTCTTCGTGCTGGGCAAGGGCGCCCTTTACGGGATCGGCCTGGCCGCCGTGGCGGTGTGCTGGGCGCTGGTTCAGTACCAGTCGGTGATCCAGAACCTGCTGGTGGTCTCGGGCCTCGGCCTGCTGGGCTATGTGCTCTACGAAACCTTCAAGCTCGACAAGGAACCGCGCGAGCGGATGTTCGCGATCCTGTTCCTGATCAGTCTCAACCCGCTGTTCTGGGGCCTGTTCGAGCAGGCCGGCGGCTCGATGAGCCTGTTCACCGACCGCTATGTCGATCGCGGCGCCACCCCGGCCTCGCTGTTCCAGTCGATCAACCCGATCTACATCATCCTCCTCGCCCCGCTGTTCGCGGCGCTGTGGCAATGGCTCGGCAAGCGCGGCAAGGAGCCGTCGGCTCCGGCCAAGTTCGGCCTGGCGCTGGCCCAGATGGGCCTGGCCAACCTGGTGCTGGTCTGGGGGGCCGAGGCCTATGGCCTGGCGGCGATGACTCCGGTCATCTTCGTCTTCCTCTATTACCTGCTGGCAACCACGGGTGAGCTTTGCCTCTCGCCGGTCGGGCTTTCGGCGATGAACCGCCTGGCGCCCAGCTACCTCGCCTCGCTGATCATGGGGGCCTGGTTCTACATGACCGCGGTCGGCAACTTCGTCGCCGGCAAGATCGGTGAAGCGACCGGCGGCCACGGCGGCGAAATGAGCAAGGACAAGCTGCTCGAGATCTACGAGATGTTCGGCTGGATCTCGATCGGCGCGGCCGTCGTGGTCCTGCTGCTCTCGCGGATCGTCAAGAGCTGGATGCACCTCGATACGCTGGAGGACCGCAAGTGATGCGCGCCACCAAGCTGCTGGCCGGGATGGCGGCGCTGGCCCTGGTGGCCAGCCCGGGCCTCGCCGAAAAGAAGAAGAAGGAAGAGACTGTCTCGCCGGCCGCCAAGGCCGCGCGGGAGTTCAACAAGAACCCTTATCCTTCGACCTACAAGCCCTATCCGGGGGAACCGACCGCGCTGGTCGGGGCGACCGTGTTCGATGGGGCTGGCGGGCGGATCGACAATGGCACCGTGCTGTTTGCCGATGGCAAGGTGGTGGCGATCGGCGGGGCGGACCTGGCCGTGCCGGCCAATTACCGCCGGATCGGCGCCGCTGGCAAGTTCGTGACGCCGGGGATCATCGATATCCACTCGCACCTGGGGGACTATCCCACCCCCAGCGTCCAGGCCCATTCCGATGGCAACGAGGCGACCGCGCCGACCACCCCCGATGTCTGGGCCGAACACTCGGTCTGGCCGCAGGACCCGGGCTTCAGCCGCGCCCTGG
Organism: Novosphingobium sp.; assembly: GCA_021299075.1. Classification (GTDB taxonomy): domain Bacteria; phylum Pseudomonadota; class Alphaproteobacteria; order Sphingomonadales; family Sphingomonadaceae; genus Novosphingobium. The sequence continues at coordinate 2,062 of JAJTFU010000087.1, forward strand.
CCAATGGCGGGGTCACAGCGCTGCAGATCCTGCCCGGTTCGGCCAACCTCGTTGGCGGGCGTTCGGTCACGCTTAAGAACGTCTATTCGCGCACGATCCAGGGGATGAAGTTCCCCGGCGCGCCCTATGGCCTGAAGATGGCCTGCGGTGAAAACCCCAAGCGCGTCTATGGCGGCAAGGGTCGGATGCCCTCGACCCGCATGGGCAACCTGGCGGTCAACCGCGCTACCTGGATCAAGGCCAGCGAGTATCGCGCCAAGCGCAATGCCGGCAAGCTGGAGACCCGCGACCTGGCGATGGAATCGATGGCCGGGGTGCTCGATGGCGAAATCCTGATCCAGAACCACTGCTACCGCGCCGATGAAATGGCGCTGGTGCTCGATATGGCCAAGGAGTTTGGCTACAAGGTCACCGCCTTCCACCACGCCACCGAAGCCTACAAGATCGGCGACCTGCTCAAGGCTGCCGGCACCTGTTCGGCAATCTGGGCTGACTGGTGGGGCTTCAAGATGGAAAGCTACGATGCGATCCCGGAAAACGCCGGGATCCTGCAAAAGGCTGGAGCCTGCGTGGTGATCCATTCGGATGACGAGAACGGCATCCAGCGTCTCAACCAGGAAGCCGCCAAGGCCCAGGGCGATGCCCGCCGCGCCGGGATCGAAGTACCGGATGCCGAGGTGATCCGCTGGCTGACGCTGAACCCCGCCACGGCCATGGGAATCAACCAGCAGACCGGCAGCCTTGAACAGGGCAAGATGGCCGACGTGGTGCTGTGGAACGGCAATCCGCTGTCGGTCTATTCGCGGCCCGACAAGGTCTGGGTCGATGGCGCGCTGCTCTTCGATGCGGCCGATCCCAAGCGCCGCCCGGTCAGCGATTTCGAGCTGGGCCAGGTCGGTGAAGGAGACGTGAAATGAAGCCGCGCCAGCTGCTGCTCAGCGCTGCCGCGCTGCTCGCCCTTTCCGCTCCTGCCATGGCCGAGGATGTGGCCATCACCAATGCCACCGTCGTGATCGGCGATGGTTCGGCCCCGATCCCGGGTGGCACGGTCGTGCTGCGCGGGGGCAAGGTCCTGGCCGCCGGTGCCGGGGTTGCCGTGCCGGCGGGTGCGCGCACGATCGATGCCTCGGGCAAATGGGTCACGCCGGGATTGGTCGTCGCGGTTACCGATATCGGCCTGTTCGATGTCGAAGGGGTCGAGGAATCGAACGATGAACGCGCCGACAAGGGTCCGTTCAACGCCGCGCTTGATCTGTCGCCCGCGATCAATCCGCTGGCCCAGCACATTGCGGTCAGCCGCGCCGGCGGGGTGACCCGCGCGGCCGTGGCGCCGCTGCGGACCGGGGCGATCTTCGGCGGACAGGGCGCGGTGATCGATCTCGCCAGCGATGGCCAGCCGATCACCCAGGCCCGCGCCTTCCAGTATGTCGAGCTGGGTGAAGCCGGCGCGCGTTCGGCCGGGGGCAGCCGTGCGGCGGTTCACGCCGTGCTGCGCAATGCCTTCATGGAAGCGCGCGAGCTGGCCCGCCGTGGGGGCGGGCAGGGCGCAGATCCGCGCCTGCAGGATGCCGCGCCCGAACGGCCCGGCGATGCCTTGCTGACCCGCTTCGACGCCGCCGCGCTGGTGCCGGTGGTGACCGGCCGTCAGCCGCTCTACGTCCGCGCCGAACGCGCGGCCGACCTGCGCATGGCGCTGGCGCTGAAGGCGGATTTCCCGGCGCTGAAGATGGTCCTGATCGGCGCGACCGAGGGCTGGATGGTGGCGAAGGAACTGGCCGCCTCGGGCGTGCCGGTCCTGGCCACTCCGCTTAACGATCTGCCCGCCAATTTCGAGCAGCTCGCCGCGACCCAGTCCAACGTAGGCCGGATGGCTGCCGCCGGGGTCAGGGTTGGCCTTGGCGCGTTCGGCGATCAGCCGCGCTATGCCCCGCAATATGCCGGCAACCTGGTCTCGCTGACCAAGGTGCCGGGGGCCAGCGGGCTCGATTGGGGCCGCGCCTTCGCCGCGATCAGCTCGGTCCCGGCCGCGATCCTGGGCATGGGCGACAAGTTCGGCAGCCTCAAGCCCGGTCTGGCCGGAGACGTGGTGATCTGGGACGGCGATCCGCTCGAGAACACCTCGGGCGTGGTCCGGGTGATGATCGACGGGGTCGAACAGTCGCTGGTCAACCATCAGACCAAGCTGCGCGATCGTTACAAGGTGCCAACCGAAGGCGCATTGCCCAAGGCCTATGAGTGGTAGGCTGACGGCATGAGGACCGGCGGGGTTGCAATCCCGCCGGTCTGTGCTAGCCATGTTGACGCCGTAAACATGGGAGAAGCCGGATGGACCCGCTAGCCAATCTGATTGCCGCCTCGGTAGCCTTTGTCGGCAGCCACTTTGCCATGTCGCATCCCTTGCGCGCTGGCCTGGTCGGGCGGCTGGGGGCCGCGGGCTTTCAGGTGGTCTATTCGCTGGTTTCCTTCGCCACACTGGGCTGGATGGTCTTGGCCTTCCGCGCGATCGCGCCAAGCGCCGGCCTGTGGGATGGCTCGCAGCCCCTGCCCTGGGCGCTGGCCTCGCTGCTGATGCTGCCGGCCAGCGTGCTCTTCGTTGGCAGCCTGATGGGCAACCCCGCGCTGCCCGCCCCGGGCGCCGCAGCGCTCGCCGACAAGCCGGTCCACGGCGTGTTCCACGTCACCCGCCACCCGATGATGTGGGGCTTCGCGCTCTGGGCGATCAGCCATGCCCTGGTCAGCCCGACCCTGCGCAGCCTGGTGCTGACCGCGGCGATCGGCGTGCTGGCGCTGGTCGGCTCACACCTCCAGGACCGCAAGAAGGAAGCGTTGATGGGCGCGGCCTGGACCGGATGGGAAGCCCGGACCTCTTACTGGCCCAAGCTGGGCGGCCTCGCGAAAGCCGGACTGTTCCCCTGGATCGGCGGGCTGGTGCTGTGGCTGGTCGGCAGCTGGGCGCACATCTCGATCATCGGCATGGCCGCCGGGATCTGGCGCTGGATGGGTTAGGGCTTTTCCTCCCGTCGTCTTGCTGAACTTGTTTCAGCATCCCGTCTCGGCCCGCCCAGCCGCTTCAGGACAATCTCACTTGCGCGGCGTGCGCCGATACTGCGACTTCTGGATAGGGCCTCAAGCGGGACCCTGAAACAAGTTTAGGGTGACGAGCTTCAAGCCCGCGCTTCCTCCACCCCGGCTGAATTGTGCCGCAGCGCCTTCAGCACGGCATCGACGATCTGCGGCGCGTTGAGGCCGGCTTCGTCGTACTGCTTGTCCGGGTTGTCGTGATCCTGGAACATGTCGGGCAACCGGAGCGTGCGGATCTTGAGGCCGGCGTCGAGCAGGCCCTCATCACTGGCCATGGTCAGGACATGGGCGCCGAGGCCGCCGATCGACCCTTCCTCAACCGTGACCACAACCTCGTGGCTGGCCATCAGGCGGCGGATCAGATCGGTATCGAGCGGCTTGGCAAAGCGCAGGTCGGCCGCCGTGGTGGACAGGCCCTTGGCCTCGAGCACGTCAGCGGCCTTGAGCGCCTCGGCGAGGCGCGTGCCCAATGAGAGCAGCGCAACCTTGGTCCCTTCGCGCACGATCCGGCCCTTGCCGATTTCCAGCTGCTGCGGAACCTCGGGCAGGGGAACGCCCACGCCGTTGCCGCGCGGATAGCGGAAGGCGATCGGGCCGCTGTCATAAAGCGCGGCGGTGTAGGTCATGTGGACCAGCTCGGCCTCGTCGGCCGCGGCCATCACCACCATGTTGGGCAGGGTGGCAAGATAGGTGATGTCAAAGCTTCCCGCGTGGGTCGCGCCATCTGCCCCGACCAGCCCGGCGCGGTCGATCGCGAAGCGGACCGGCAGGTTCTGGATCGCGACGTCATGGACCACCTGGTCAAAGGCGCGCTGCAGGAAGGTGGAATAGATCGCGGCGAAGGGCCGCATCCCCTGCGCGGCGAGGCCGGCAGCAAAGGTCACCGCGTGCTGTTCGGCAATGCCGACATCGAAGCTGCGGTCGGGATGGGCCTTGGCGAACTTGTCGACGCCGGTGCCGCTTGGCATGGCGGCGGTGATCGCGCAGATCTTTGGATCGCTGTCCGCCAGCTTGGCCAGCGTTTCGCCGAAGACGTTCTGATAGGCCGGGGCCTTGGCCACTGCCTTGACCTGCTCGCCGGTGATCACGTCGAACTTCTGGACGCCGTGGTACTTGTCGGCGCTGGCCTCGGCCGGGGCATAGCCCTTGCCCTTTTGTGTCACGACATGGATCAGGCAGGGGCCTTCGGCGGCATCGCGGACATTCTCCAGCACCGGGATCAGGTGATCGAGATTGTGGCCGTCGATCGGGCCGACGTAGTAGAAGCCCAGCTCCTCAAACAGGGTGCCGCCCATCGCCATGCCGCGCGCGAACTCGTCAGTCTTGCGGGCCGCGATGTGCAGCGGCTCGGGCAGCTTGCGCGAGATCTTGCGGGCCACTTCGCGCAGTTCCAGGAACGGCCGCGAGGAGACGATCCTGGCGAGATAGGCCGAGAGCCCGCCAACCGGCGGCGCGATCGACATGTCGTTATCGTTGAGGACCACGACCAGCCGGTTGCCGGCCTCGCGCGCGTTGTTCATCGCCTCATAGGCCATGCCCGCGCTCATCGCGCCGTCGCCGATCACGGCGATGCCCTTGCCGGGCTGGCCCTGCAGCTTGTTGGCCACGGCAAAGCCCAGCGCGGCGGAGATCGAGGTGGAGCTGTGCGCCGCGCCGAACGGATCGTATTCGCTCTCGCTGCGCTTGGTGAAGCCCGACAGGCCGCCACCCTGGCGCAGAGTGCGGATCCGGTCGCGCCGTCCGGTCAGGATCTTGTGCGGATAGGCCTGGTGGCCCACGTCCCAGATCAGCTTGTCATCGGGCGTGTTGAACACATAGTGGATCGCCACGGTCAGCTCGACCACGCCCAGCCCGGAGCCGAGATGACCGCCGGTGGTGCCGACTGCGCTGATCATCTCGGTGCGCAGTTCATCGGCCAGTTGGCGCAGCTGCTCGGGCGCCAGTTTGCGCAGGTCGGCAGGCAGATTGACGGTATCGAGCAACGGCGTGGCAGGAGACTGACTCATGCCTTGGGCCTTACACGCTTGAATTGTTGGTGTCGATTGAGACTATCAGGCAGGTTCGGTGCAGGACCGAAGGAGATTCGCCATGAGCCTGCCCGCCGCCTCTGCCCCCGTCTGCTTCGTGCTGACTGCCGACCGGGCCCGCTCAAAGCCGTTCTACGCCGGGATCCTGGGGCTGCGGCTGCTGGGCGAGGACGATCACGCCGCCACGTTCGACCTGGGCAACCGCACCCCGCTGCGGCTGACCATGGTCCCCGGCTATCAGCCAACAGGTCACACCGTGATCGGCTGGAATGTCGGCGATATCGTTGGCACGGTGCGCGCGCTGGCGGCCAAGGGGGTGAAGTTCAACGTCTATGACGGCTATGGCCAGGATGCCGACGGGATCTGGCATTCGCCCGATGGCGGCGCCAAGGTGGCCTGGTTCGGCGATCCGGATGGGAACCTGCTGAGCCTGACCCAGTTCGGCTAGTTGCAGCGCGCGCAGACCCCGCGCAGTTCCACGACCGGGCGGATATCGGCAAAACCGGCGGTCCGGGCGGCCTCGACCAGCGATCCGGTCAGCTTGTCGTCATCGATGTGCACCGCCCGGCCGCAGACATCGCAGATCAGGAAGATGCAGTCATGGCGGCAGCCGGGGTGGCTGTTGGCGATATAGGCATTGGCGCTCTCGACCCGGCGGGCCAGGTTGGTCTTCACGAACAGATCGAGGATCCGGTAGACCGAGTTGGCCGCCACCCGCTTGCCGCGGCCCTTGGAGACATTCTCGGCAATGTCATAGGCCGAGGCCGGACGGTCCTGCGCGGCGAGGGCGTGGAACACCTCGGCCCGCATGTCGGTCCACTGTTCGCCCGCATCGGTCAGCGCGTGGCGCGCAGCCTCAACCAGGCCGGGACCCGAATGCTCGTCGTGATGATGATAACCTGCCATGACGCCGATATAGGCGGCAATCAGCCCCGGGTGAAGTCCGGCTTGTAGAAACCGGGGAAGCGCTTCTTCAGCGCCGCCACCTTTGCCACGTCCCAGGCCAGGATATAGGGGTGCTTGCGGTTCTTGGCCATGAAGTCCTGGTGATAGCCTTCGGCCGGATAGAACTTCTTGTAGCCCTCGATCGGGGTGATGACCGGCTTCTTCCAGACGCCGGAAGCCTTCATCTGGGCGAGATAGGCGCTGGCAACCAGACGCTGTTCCTCGCTCAGCGGCACCAGCGCAGCGCGGTATTGGGTGCCTTCGTCCGGGCCCTGGCGGTCCTTCAGCGTCGGATCGGCGACGACCGAGAAGATGATCCGCACCAGCTGGTCATATCGGACCACCGCCGCTGCCGCCGTGGTAACCGGTCAGCACGCTCTTCACGCCCAGGACATGGCTGAACACGCCTTCGACGCCCCAGAAGCAGCCACCGGCAAAGACCGCGGTCTTGAGGCCTGGCGTCTCCTTGGCCTGGCGCGCGGCGGCGGGGGCGAGCACGTCAACCTCGCCGGCGGTGGCCGGGGCTTGCTGACAGGCGGCGACTAGCGCCAGAATTGCGGGAAAAAGGAGGCTTCGCCTCACCGGGTGCGGTCAGGCAGGACCGGAGCAGCAGCTTCGGCCTTGGGGATCACCTGGCCCGAAATGCCATCCTCGCTCTGGGCCCAGACCGACCCGACCAGCAGCACGGCACCCAGCACAAAGCCGAGGCCAAAGGAACGCAGCAGGTCATTTTTGAACAGGCCCATCGGGAACATCCGGACGCGAGTATTAAGTGCGAGGTTTCCCTGCGGAAAAACGCCTTACTTCGAAGTGAACATTTCGCCTGACCACCCGGCCGAGCGGTGAAGCGAAGAGTCCTTGCGGCGAATGGAGGAACTCAGTGCCGGAAGTGGCGCATCCCGGTGAAGACCATGGCCAGCCCGGCTTCATCGGCGGCGGCAATCACTTCCTCATCGCGAATCGATCCGCCCGGCTGGATCACCGCCGTCGCTCCGGCTTCGGCAGCGGCCAGCAGGCCATCGGCGAAGGGGAAGAAGGCATCGGAGGCGACCGCGCTGCCGACCGCGCGGCTCTGCGCCCAGCCGAACTTTTCGGCCGCTTCGGCCGCCTTCATCGCGGCGATCCGGGAAGAGTCGCGGCGGTTCATCTGGCCGGCACCGATCCCGGCGGTAATCCCGTCCTTGGCATAGACGATCGCGTTCGACTTGACGTGGCGGGCCACGGTCCAAGCGAACAGGCAGTCCTTCAGCTCTTGGCTTGTCGGCGCGCGCTTGGTCACCACCTTGAGATCACCCGTCCCGATCGCGCCGTTGTCGCGGGTCTGGACCAGCAGCCCGCCAGTGATCGGCTTGACCATCAGCCCGCCGCGGCGCGGATTGGGCAGATCGCCGGTCAGCAGCAGGCGCAGGTTCTTCTTCCTGGCGAATGCGGCAAGCGCAGCCTCGTCGGCATCGGGGGCCACGACCACTTCGGTGAAAATCTGGCAGATCGCCTCGGCGGTCGGGCCGTCGAGCGGCGCATTGACCGCGACGATCCCGCCAAAGGCCGAGACGTCATCGCACTGCAGCGCGCCGGTCCAAGCTTCGAGCAGGCTGGCGCCCTGGGCCACGCCGCAGGGGTTGGCGTGCTTGACGATCACCACGGCCGGGTCCTGGCCGCGGAATTCGGCGGCCAGTTCCAGCGCGGCATCGGCGTCGTTGTAATTGTTGTAGGACAGCTCCTTGCCCTGGACCTGCCGGGCCTGAGCAATCCCGCGGCTGTGGGGACCGCGCGGTAGATAGAGCGCGGCGCGCTGGTGCGGGTTCTCGCCATAGCGCAGTTCCTCGGCGCGGCTGCCTATCACGGCCAGCGTTTCGGGGAAGAGCTGCTGCTGGTCGGCAAAGGCGAACCACTGGCTGATCATGCTGTCATAGGCAGCGGTCGCGGCATAGGCGCGCGCGGCCATCAGACGGCGGAAATCATAGGTGGTGACGCCGCCGGTCGTCTCCAGCTCGGCCAGCAGACCGGCATAGTCGGCCGGATCGGTAACGATCGTCACATAGGCGTGGTTCTTGGCCGCCGAGCGGACCATCGAGGGGCCGCCGATATCGATGTTCTCGATGATCTCGTCGCGGCCCGCGCCCTTGGCCACGGTCGCTTCGAAGGGGTAGAGGTTGACCACCACCAGGTCGATTGCGCCGATTGCGTGGTCGGCCATGGCCTTGGCGTGTTCGGGGTTGTCGCGCACCGCCAGAAGCCCGCCGTGGACCTTGGGGTGCAGCGTCTTGACCCGGCCGTCCATCATCTCGGGAAAGCCGGTCAGCTCGGAGATGTCCTTCACGCTAAGGCCCGCGTCGCGCAGCGCCTTGGCCGTGCCGCCGGTCGAGACCAGTTCCACCCCGCGCGCGGCC
>JAJTFU010000088.1 GCA_021299075.1 Novosphingobium sp.
CGCGCCAGCACCTCGTTGATGCGAGCGGCCATCTCGGTTGCGCCGGCCTTGGTGAAGGTCAGGCACAGGATCTGGTCGGGCCGCACGCCCTCTTCGAGCAGCAGCCGCAACACGCGGGCCGAGAGCACCTGGGTCTTGCCCGTGCCGGCCGAGGCTGAGAGCCAGACGACTTCGGACGGCTCAACCGCCGGGCGCTGTTCGTGCGTCAGGGGGAACACGCGGCTCATGCCTCTGGCTCCCCGCGCGCTTGCCATTCGTCCAGCCGCATTAGTTGGTCGTAGTCGTTGTAGCCCGGCAGATCGGGATTGAGCCGGGCAGTGAAGGCCTCGTCGCCCTTGATCCAGCGGTCGATCGCGTCGAGCAGGAATTCCTGCGTCTTGGTCAGAAATTCGTTGCGCGGCAGGCCGGCCTTGCGGCCCTCGGCGATCGGTTCATAGCAATAGCCAAACCCGGTTTCGCTGTCCTCGCTCTTGCCGAAGGACCAGTATTCGAAACCATTGGGAACTCCGGCAATCCCTTCAAAGCCCCCGGCGGCGGCCATCAGCCCCAGCGTGCCAAGCTGGAGCGCAAAGCCTTCCTGCACCTGCTTGCCCTTGGGCGGCGCGCCGGTCTTGTAATCGACCACGATCAAGCGCCCATCGGCGTCGCGATCGATCCGGTCGGCGCGGCCTTTGATCTTGACGCCGGCCAGGGCGAAGTGGCCTTCGGCTTCGCTTTTCAGAACTTCGCGGCCCAGCCCGCGGTCGCGAGTGATCTGGGCGTCGATCCATTCGAGCCCGCGTTGCAGGCGCGGCCACCACAGGCTGCGGGTGACGGGGTGGGCCTGCATCTCGGCCAGTTCTTCCGAGGCGATTGCGAGCAGCTCGCCCGCCCTGCCCCCGGCCTTGTGCCAGCGTTCCATCACCTTGTGGACGACCGTGCCCTGCCAGGCGGCGGTCGGATCGGCATCCAGCCCGTCGAGCGCGCGCAGCCGCAGGATTGCCTGCGCATAGAACTGATAGGGATCACCGCGCAGCCGGTCGATCGCCGTGACGTTGAGCGCGACATTGCGCTGCTCGGCGTTGGGGACCGGCTTGGGCTGTGGGTAAGGCGGCTGCAGCTGGGTGTGATCGATCGCCCGAGCCAGTTCGACGGCGCGACGTTCACGGTGGCCATCAGCCAGCTCGCCCAGCATCGCTTCAACCCGCAGCACGAAGCGGCTGGGGATCACCGGGCCAGCCTCATCGCGCTGGGCCCAGCTCAGCACCACCTCCGGCGCGCCGAGCGCCCCGGCGAGGTCATGCGCAGCGAGGCCAATGCGGAATTCGCCCGCCGGCACGCCCAGCGCGCGCAGCACGGCTGGCGGCAAGAGCGGCTCGGGCGAGGGGCTGGCGGGCCATGACCCTTCGGTCAGCCCGGCGCAGATCACCAGATCGGCCCGGCTCATCCGTGCTTCGAGCAGACCGTAGATCGCGATGCGCGGATGGCCGCCCCACGGCGGACGCACCGGCACGCGGTCCATCGCATCGCGCAGCACTTGCGCCAGGTCGGCACGGGCAAGCCGGGTGCCGATCGCGGCGCTGGCATCGCGCAGTTCCTCCACCCAGCCGGCCAGCGCGCGGCCATCGGCCTCACCCCACAGCCGCGAACCGCACAGCGCCTCACCGGCGGCAGACAGCACGTCGAGCGCCTCGTTCAGCGAGATCTCTTCCGGCAAGCCCAGGACCGGGACGAGCACTTCCGCCACGCCCTGCCACCACTCGGCAATGCCCTCGCCCCGCCCGCGCCTGGCGAGCTTGGCCACGGCCGCCTCAACTGGTGAAAAGCCCGGCTTGGGGCGCGGTCCGCGCAGTTCCAGATCGAGCGCACGGGCCCAGGCCGCGCGCCCTTCCCCCGCCCCGACCAGCGGGTGGACCAGCAGCGCCAACAGCGGGACCGGCGCGGCCTCGGTCGCCGCCAGTTCGGCCAGCAGCAACAGGACCCGGCCCGCCGTGGCTTGCGGCAGCGGCTGGCCCGCGGTGTCGTCGGCGACGATGTTCCAGCGCCGCAGATGCGCGACGACCCGGCCCGCCAGCCCGCGATCGGGCGTGACCAGCGCGACGCGCCGTTCCGGTTGCTCCAGCGCCTCGCGGATCAGCACGGCAATGGCCTGGGCTTCCTCACCCGGATGGGCGCTTTCCATCAGCCGCACGGCGGAGAGGCGGCGCTGCTCGGCCTTCAGGTCAACCCAGCGCGCGCTTCCTTCGGGCGGCAGGAACAGGTTGGAGATCGCCTTGCTGCGCTCTGGCGGGGCGGCAGCCAGGCCCGCGCGGTGCCACGGATCGACCTCGGTGCGGGCAATGCCCATCCGGTTGAGCAGCAGCTTGAGGTGATATTGCGGGTGCGCCAGGGCATCGCGCTCGCCAAAGGGGGCGCCGCCGGGTTCGGCGGGAATGCCGGCCAGACCCAGCCCGTCCCAGGTCGCCTGATCGAGGTTGAGGTCAAGATCAGGCAGGATCACCGCCCCGTTCGGCAGATCGGCAATGGTCCGCAGCAGCCGCGCCAGCGCGGGTGAGGCGCTGGTGATCCCGGCCGCGACTACTGGCTGGGCCGGAGGCGTTTCCTTCCACCGAGCAGGTTGCGCCGCACCGGCGGATCAACCTCACCGCGTGCTGCCAGCTCGGCCAGCCAGTGCGCCTGGACGCGGGCGAAACTGCGGGTCGAATCCTGCCAGTGCTTGGCCAGATCGCCGACGATCCCGGCAACCCGTTCCTGTAGCAGATCACCCAGCTCGATCCCTTCGATCGCCAGCCGGTCCATTGTCCGCGCCGTCTCAAAGGCAAGGCGCAGCATGCCGGGGGCCTTGGGGGCATCCTTGCCGAGCTCGGCGCGCAGCAGTTCGGCCAGCCGCAGCCAGCGCCGCACTGGATCGGCGGCGGGCGGCACGGCGCTCCCAGCGCCCAGCGGATCGAGCAGCGGCCCCAGCGTTTCATCGAGGTCGAGATCACCTACCACCGCCATGCGCGGCAACAGCAGGCCGCCGCCGGAGAGGCGCACGAAGGCTTCGGTCACGATCCGCTCGGCACGGCGGCTGGGGAGCAGCAGGGTCAGCCGCGCCAGGCCAAGGTCAGCCTCGGCGTAACGCGGGATCAGCCCCGCCACCAGCGCATCGGCAAACCCGCGGTGCGCGGCGATGGAATAGACGTTCGGCCCGGCCCGCTCAGCCATCGGCGGACTGCGCGCTGGCCAGCGCAGCCTCGGTCAGACCGATCGCTTCGGGATAGCCGACATCGAACCACTCGCCCTGATGGACCAGGCCAAAGCAGCGCCCGGCGGCAATGGCCCTGTCCCAGAACACGTTGGTCGAGAACACTTCGCTCGGCGGAGCGGTGACGAGGTGTTTCGACAGGAGCTGCACCCCGGTCCAGTCATAACCGCGCGGGCGCTTGGGGCCCTCGCGTGAAATCCGGCCTTGCCCGTCGAGATCGAAGTCACCGATCCCCTTGGTGTTGTTGGCCCGCTCATGCGGGACGAGCAGCATCAACACGTCCATCTTGGCCGGATCCCAGGCCTCGGCCAACCGGACCAGCGGATTGGTGCCCTGCCAGGTGAACCAATTGTCGGCATTGATGCAGAAGAACGGATCGTCCGGGATCAGCGGCAGCGCCTGGACCAGCCCGCCGCCGGTATCGCGGAGCAGGGCCCGCTCGTCCGAGATGGTGACCTGAAAACGCTCCTCAGCCGCCAGATGCGCCTCGATCTGATCGGGCAGGTAGTGGACGTTGACCACAATCCGCCCGACCCCGGCATCGGCCAGCAGATGGAGCACGTGGTCGAGCAAGGTCTCCCCCGCCACCGTGACCAGCGGCTTGGGCCGGGTCGCGGTAAGCGGCATCATCCGCGTGCCCTTGCCAGCGGCCATAATCATCGAGGTGCCGGGCAGGTTGCTCACGGCTGCCAGGTTCCCCCACCCGCGGCCCGCAGCTCTGCGGGTACATTGGCATCGAACCAGCGTGCCACCGGCTCCAGCGCCGGATGGGCCAAGTCACGCTCCAGCTGAGCCCAGACGCGCGGGATCAGATCGAGGTAGCGCGGCTTGCCATCGCGCTTCCACAGCCGCACGAAGATGCCAACGATCTTGGCGTTCCGCTGCGCCCCCAGTCGGGCATAATCCGCTGCAAAATCAGCGCCAGGCTCAGCCTTGCTCACGTAATAGTCGAACATTGCGGCTTCGAGTTCGGGCGACACGTCGCGCCGCGCATCCTGCAGCAGCGAGACCAGGTCATAGGCCGGGTGGCCGACCAGCGCGTCCTGGAAATCGAGCAGGCCCTGTTCGTGCAGCGCACCCAGCAGCATGATGTTCTCGGCATGGTAATCGCGCAGCACCACCACGCCGGGGCGCTGGCGCGGCAGCAGCGGGCTGAGCACTTCTTCCCAGGCAGCAGTATAGCCTGCCCCATCGATGTAGAGGTTCTGCGCCGGGCAGTACCAGTCAACGAACAGCTTGGCCTCACGCTGGTACTCAGCCAGCGAATAATCGACGAATGGCCCCGGCGGCAGGCGGTGCAGTTCGACCAGCGCGTCGATCGCCGCCTCATAGACCTGGCGCTCATCATCCGGCCATTGATCGAGATATTCGCGCATCCGGACTTCACCGAAGTCCTCCAGCAGGACCAGCCCGCGCGAGGCATCCTCGGCCAGGATCCGCGGCGCGCGCAGGCCATTGGCATCGAGCCATTTGGCGGCGCGCAGGAACGGCGCGGGATCCTCATTCGGCGGCGGCGCGTCCATCAGCATGGCGCTGCGCTCCCCCTGCCGGATGCGGAAATAGCGGCGGAACGAAGCATCGCCCGCCAGCGGTTCGATTGCCGCGCCCTGCCATCCGGCCTGCGCCAGAAATGCCTCAAGCCCTTCGGGAAAATTCAGTTCCATCCCGGACGCCCTAGCCAATTGGCCCCCGGCTCGACAATCGCAACCCGCTCCGTTTCCGCAGTTTCAATCGTGATCGCCAGGCAGCCGGGTTCATGGCCAAACCCGCCGGCATGATCGGGCCATTCGGCAATCAGAGCCGCGCCTTCGCGGTAATCGTCGAGCCCGATCTCTTCGGCTTCCTCGGGGCGGTTCAAGCGATAGAAATCGGCATGGACCAGCGGCAGGCGCACAGCGGGCGGATCATAGGTCTCGATGATCGCAAAGCTGGGCGAAGGAACTTCGCCCGTGTGCCCCAGCGCGGCGATAATCGCCCGGGCCAGCGTGGTCTTGCCAGCGCCCAACCCGCCCGACAGGGCGACGACATCGCCGGGTCGCAGCACGGCCGCAATCCGCGCGCCGAGCGCTTCGGTCGCAGCCAGATCAGGCAGGGTGATCCTCACGGCAGGTCGATGATCGCGGCGGTGCCCTGCCCCGGTTCCGACAGCAGTTCAAGCGTGCCGCCATGGGCCTCCACCAGCCGCCGCGCGAGCGGCAGACCAAGGCCCTGCCGCCGCTCAACCGCCTTGCCATCGGCCGAAAGCTTGATCCCCTCAAGCGCGCGGGCCAGCGTTGCCGCATCCATGCCGGGGCCATTATCGGAGATGACGATCCGCGCCCGACCCTTGCGACCCGACAGTTCGACCAGCACGCGCCCGCCCGAAGGCGTCGCCGCAATCGCATTGTCGAGTACATGGCCAATCGCCCGGGCCAGTCGCCGCGCGTCGCCGGTGATCCGCCCGATGCCCTTGTCTCCGCGCAGGTCGAGCGTCAGCCCGGCCTCGCGGATCCGGGTCGCGCGGTCCTCGATCAGGCGTGTGACCAGCGGGTAGAGTTCAACCTCCTCGCGGACCAGCGGCAGCAGCCCGGCCTCGCTCTGCGATAGATCGAGCACCGACTCGATCTGCTCGCCCAGCCGGTCCACCGAGGTCAGGATCGCGGCGACATATTCGTGGCCCTGTTCCGACAGGTCACCGCCCAGCCCGGCATCGAGCAGTTCGGCAAAGCCGCCGATCGACGTGAGCGGCGTACGGAATTCGTAGCTCATGTTGGCCAGGAAGCGGGTCTTCAGCGCGTCGGCCTCTTCCAGCGCAGCGGCGCGCTGCTTGAGCGCTTCTTCGGCCTTCTGGCTGTCAGTGATGTCGAGCACGGTCAGCAGGCCATTGGTCGCGGCGCGAACGACATCGCCTACCTGCTTCGCTCGCTCCGGCTTCTTGAGCCGCATGGCGATCCGCTCAAGCAGCGTTTCGATCCGCGGATGGCTATCCAGGATCGTATCGTCCAGGCCCCAATCGGCCGCAAAACGCCGGTTCCAGAGCTGGAGTTTGCCGTCCGGCGCGAAGACCGCGAGCGATTCGAACAGGCTGTCGAACGTCGCGGTGCGGGTGCGCAGCAGCGTGTCGCGATTGGCCGAGAGGCGCAGCTGCTCGGTCCGGTCCTCGGCGATCAGCAGCAGGCCGCCATCGGGCAGCGGCTGGGCGACGACGCGCAGGTGCGTGCCATCGGATAGCGACCAGGCCTCTTCCTGCGCCTCGCTCGCCAGGAACCAGCTGGCCTTCTCGCGCCGCCAGGCCGGGAAGTCGCGCGCCTCGGGCACCTTGCCGCCATCGCGGGCCAGGTCGAGCAGGCGCTCGAACGGCGCGGGGTCGATCAGCACGGCGGGCTTGAGCCCGAAGATCCGCAGGAACGGCTGGTTGGCAAAGGTCAGCGTGCGGCGCGCGTCGAACTGGGCAACGCCGGCCGAGAGCTGATCGAGCATCGAGCGCTGCGCTTCGCGGAAAGCGCGGAAATCGCGGCCAAGCTGCTCCATGTCCTCGATATCGACGGCATAGCCCGCGATCCCTTCCTGCCCCAGCGGCAGATCGGAAACCCGCAGCGAGCGGCGCTGGCCATTGATGGTGGCTGGCACGATCCGCTCAATTGGCAGGCTCTTGCCCGCCGCCTGGAGCGCGACCTGCTTGGCGGTGAGGCCGTCGATATTCTCGACCAGCTCAACCCCGTCAGCCACGACCTGGCGTGCATCCTCGCCCGCCACGGCCTCGACATAGGCCGAGTTGACCAGCCGCATCTCGCCATCGGGGCCGCGGAACCACATCGGCATCGGCGCGGCTTCGATCAGGCCCACCAGCGCGGCAAAGTCTTCCTGTGCGCGGCGTGCCTCATCGCGCAGCTGGACCAGCTCGCTCTCGCTGTCGGAAAAGTCGAAGACCCAGACCAGCGCCGCGCCACCGGGCGAAATCTGCGGATCGGCGAGATGACCGCGCAGCGCCAGGCTGCGCTTCGAGCCCTTGGGCGTCACCACCAGCCGGAACGGATTGGCGGTACGCTGGCAGCGGCGCACGGCTTCGGTCAGTTCACCCAATTGTTCGCCGGTCAACCCGCCCCCGCCGCCATCGATCCGGCCGCCGTCCAGCTCGGTCAGGAACTGCGGAACCGCCTCCAGCCCCAGCCAGTTGGCCAGCCTTTGCGGTGCTTCGATCCGGCCGTCGGCGCGGACCAGCAGCGGTATCGCCGGGCTCTCATCGACCATGCGGGCCAGCCGCCGCGCCTGGCGTTGGCCATTTTCGGCGCGCGTTTCGCGACCGCGCGCAGCCAGCACGGCCCAGGCCGCCGCCACGGTCCAGGCCGAAAGCAGCAGCCCGATCAGCACGAGGGCGGTCGGGGAAAGCGTCATGCCTTCCAGCTATGCGGCAAGGAGCGCTAAGGCAAGTCACTCCTCCCCCTTGATGGGGGAGGAATACCGCAGCTTGCGGCGTGCCGCTTAGCGAAGGTTAGGTGGGGGTGCGGTTTGCGGACCAAGGTGGCCCGCCGCCTGCTCACCCCCATCCAGCTGCGACTAGGTGCCAGGGCACCAAGTCTCCGCATCCTTCCCCCATCGTGGGGGAAGGAGACAGTGGTGCTTAGTAGCGGTAGTGGTCCGGCTTGAACGGACCAGCTTCCGGCACGCCGATGTACTTGGCCTGCTTTTCGCTGAGCTTGGTCAGCTGGACGCCCAGCTTTTCCAGGTGCAGCGCGGCAACCTTTTCGTCGAGGTGCTTGGGCAGGACATAGACTTCGTTCTTGTACTGCTCGTTCTTGGTGAACAGTTCGATCTGGGCCAGCGTCTGGTTGGTGAAGCTGGCCGACATCACGAAGCTGGGGTGACCGGTGGCGCAGCCCAGGTTCACCAGGCGGCCCTTCGCCAGGATGATGATCTGCTTGCCGTCGGGGAATTCGACCAGGTCGGTGCCCGGCTTCACTTCGGTCCACTTGTAGTTGTCGAGCGCCGAAATCTGGATCTCGCTGTCGAAGTGGCCGATGTTGCAGACGATGCTCATCGGCTTCATCGCCTTCATCTGCTCGGCGGTGATCACGTCTTCGTTGCCGGTGGCGGTAACGAAGATGTCGCAGCGCTTCACGGCTTCTTCCATGGTGACGACTTCATAGCCTTCCATGGCGGCCTGCAACGCGCAGATCGGGTCGATTTCGGTGACCATCACGCGGGCGCCGCCCTGACGGAGCGAGGCGGCCGAGCCCTTGCCGACATCGCCGAAGCCGGCGACGCAGGCGACCTTGCCGGCCAACATCACGTCGGTGGCGCGGCGGATCGCGTCAACCAGCGATTCCTTGCAGCCATAGAGGTTGTCGAACTTCGACTTGGTGACCGAATCGTTCACGTTGATCGCGGGGAACGGCAGCTTGCCGTCCTTGGCGATCTGGTAGAGCCGGTGGACGCCGGTGGTGGTCTCTTCCGACACGCCCTTGATGTGGGCAACCGACATGGTGAGGTAGCCCGGCTTGCGCTTCAGGAAGTTCTTCAGCGCGCGGACGAATTCGATTTCCTCGGCATTGCTGGGTTCGAACAGGTCTTCCCCGGCTTCGACGCGCGCGCCCCACAGCGCGAACATGGTGGCATCGCCGCCATCATCCAGGATCATGTTGGCGGTGCGGCCGGTGCCGTCATCCCAATCGAAGATCGAGCCGACATAGTCCCAGTAATCGGCCAGGCTTTCACCCTTGATCGCAAAGACCGGGATACCGGCTGCGGCGATCGCGGCGGCGGCGTGGTCCTGGGTCGAGAAGATGTTGCAGGTGGCCCAGCGCACTTCGGCGCCCAGCGCCACGAGGGTTTCGATCAGCACTGCGGTCTGGATCGTCATGTGCAGCGAACCGGTGATCCGCGCGCCCTTCAGCGGCTGCGAGGCGCCAAATTCCTCACGCAGCGCCATCAGGCCCGGCATTTCGGTTTCGGCAATCTTGATCTCGGCGCGGCCGAAGTCGGCCAGGCCGATGTCGGCGATGGCATAGTCACGGGTCTGGGCAGCAGTGGCCACGGGTCTTCTCCTGAACATCGCAGGCGCCCTGCCGCAAACGGCAACAGGCAGCGCCAAACATGACGCCGCCCTTAGCCGTTCACCCTTTCAGAGGCAAATATAAAGATTGCTTTATATGTTTTCGAGAACCGCCCAGACGATCAACGTGTCCAGGCGAAGCGCGCCGAACCGCTGCTGGCCAGCAATTGGTCCGCAGCCTCGGCCAGCACCGCCGGTCCCTCGGCCTGGGCCAGGCTGCGGGCGGCAACCTTGAGTTCGGCGCAGCTCAGCCACGGATGCCCCTGGCCATAGGTGTTGGCCATGGTCACGCTCAGCTTGTCGAACGCACGGTGTGCCTGCAGCGGGCCGACCCGCGCGGAAAGCTGACCCTGAAGCTGGTGCGCCGCGGCGTTGAGCGACGCGATGTGCTTGGTGGTGAAGCGCTGATAGTCGGCCTGGAAATTGTGCGGCGTGTTGCGGCAGCGCAGCCCCGTCACCATCAGCATAATATCCAGCCGTCGCAGCTTTTCCGCCTGCGTTGCCGGATTGGCCTGGGCCGGCACCGATGCCAGCATGCCCAGTACGGCCGCAGCCGCAGCAATTCCCCGTGCGATCCCCATCTTGCAGTCTCCCGGCGGGACCCTGTTCCCGCACCAGCAGACTGCGCCATCGTCTTTACCGGTTCTTAAAGCGGCGGGGTAAAGCAAAATTAAGCATAACCGCCCGTTGCCCTGCGGCCAGCGCGGACTATATCCCACCAGCAAGATTTCCCTTCCAGACAGGAGAACGATGATGACGATTGCTGTTGGCGACAAGCTGCCCGACGTAAAGCTGGTCAAGGCGACCGAAAGCGGCCCCGAAGCCGTCCAGTCGGCCGACTATTTCAAGGGCAAGCGCGTGGCGCTGTTCTCCGTGCCGGGCGCCTTCACCCCGACCTGCTCGGCCAAGCACCTGCCGGGCTTTGTCGAAAAGGCTGACGAACTGAAGGCCAAGGGTATCGACGAAATCGTCGGTACCGCAGTCAACGATCCCTTCGTGATGGGCGCCTGGAACAAGGCTTCGGGTTCTTCGGACATCACCATGCTGGCCGATGGCAACGCCGATTTCGCCAAGGCCGTGGGCCTGACCATGGACGGTTCGGGCTTTGGTCTTGGCCTGCGCGGCCAGCGCTTTGCTATGATCGTCAACGACGGTGTGGTCGAACAGCTCCACGTCGAAGCGCCGGGCGAATTCAAGGTCAGCTCGGCCGAACACCTGCTCGAAAACCTCTAAGTCGATGGATTGGGGGCAGCTGGCGATCAAGGCGCTGATTTCCGGCGCGGTGATCGCGGCTGCCTCCGAAATTGCCCGCCGCAGCCCCGGCTGGGGCGGGCTGATCGCTAGCCTGCCACTGGTTTCTACCCTGGCGCTGATCTGGCTGTGGCGCGATACCGGCGATGCCGGGCGCGTGGCCCATATGGCGCTCTCTTCCAGCCTCTATGTCCTGGCCTCGCTGCCAGCCTTTGTGATGATCGCCCTGCTGCTGCGCAAGGAAGTCAGCTTTCCAGCGGCGCTGGTGGCCTTCGCCGTGACCGGCTGGATCGGCTACTGGTTGATGCAGTTCTGCGGACGACGGTGGGGCTGGCCGGTCTAGCTCAACCCGGAATGGCGTAGGTCACAACCGCCTGTCCGACGATGTTCGCCGGATCGTCCTGCCACAACCGGCAATCGACCGTCGCCAGCCGCTTGCCCAGCTTGAGCAGCACCGCATCGCACCACACCGTCTGCTGCTTGACCGCCCGCAGGAAGCTCATGTTGAGGTTGCTGGTCACCGCCATGGCGACCGGGCCGATATGGGCCAGGATCACGGCATAGGCCGCCCGGTCGACCAGACCCATCTGGGTCGGGCCAGAAACGATGCTGCCCGGGCGCAGGTTGCTGCTGTCCGGTTCCAGCGCCAGCCGGACAAAGCCAGGCTCGATCCGGTCGATCCGGCCGAGCCGGTCGTGATTGCCCCCGGGGAAGGCCTGCACGAAAAAGTCCGACAGCTCGGCAACCGTCATTACCGGAACCAGTTCGGCCATCTCAGTAGCCCATCAGGCTCAGCACTTCCTTGCGGCTGCGGTTGTCATCCAGGAAGCAGCCCATCAGGCGGCTGGTGACCATCCCCACCCCCGGCGTGCGTACCCCGCGCCCGGTCATGCAGCCGTGCTGCGCCTCGATTACCACGGCTACGCCGTGCGGTTGGAGGTTGTCCCAGATGCATTGCGCGACCTCGGCCGTCAGCCGCTCCTGGATCTGCAGGCGCCGGGCATAGGCGTGGAGGACACGAGCCAGCTTGGAAATGCCGACCACGTTCTCCTTGGGCATATAGGCGATCGCCGCCTTGCCGGTGATCGGCGCCATATGATGTTCGCAGTGCGACTGGAACGGGATGTCCTTCAGCAGGACCAGCTCGTCATAGCCGCCCACTTCGGCGAACTGGCGCGAAAGG
The DNA here is from genome assembly GCA_021299075.1 of Novosphingobium sp. GTDB lineage: Bacteria > Pseudomonadota > Alphaproteobacteria > Sphingomonadales > Sphingomonadaceae > Novosphingobium. Next base: position 11,692 of record JAJTFU010000088.1, read on the forward strand.
TGATAGGCCGGGTCCTCGTTATAACCCTGGCAATATTCCTTCCAGGCGCGCGCGACGCGCGCTGGCGTATCGAGCAGGCCTTCACGCTGCGGATCATCGCCCGACCAGCGGATCAGCGTTCGGATCGCTTCCTGGACATGATCGGGGACCGGCAACTTGCCGTTCTCGTCCAGCTCGTGATCGTGATCGCATCCCATCCTCAAACCTCCAGTCGCGGGCGGCGCAGGAAGCCGCCACGGCGAAACAGACCCCGCCGCTTGCTGATCGGCTCAAACAGTTCTTCGGGCCGTTCGGGATCGAGCAGGGCGTTGTCTGCTACTGCTCTCTCCGTTTCGCCCAAGGGACGCAAGGCAAAAGGCTCCAGATACTTGCCCTTGCGCGGGGCATTTTCAATCAAAGCGAACATCGAAGGGTCGCGCGCCAGCGCTGCTTCCACCTCGCGCCGGGGCAGGCCCAGGTGCTCGGCCAGCAGGGCGTGGCGCAGCTTGGTGATGCCGTGACGGGCATGGCCGTTGCCGGGCCGGGCGGCATCGATGAACATGTCGCATTCGCTATCGAGCCCCAGCGAGCGGTTGTTCATGTTGGCCGAGCCGATCCGCAAGATCTCGTCATCCACGATCATCATCTTGGAATGGACATAGATCGGCGTTCCGGCCGCATTGCGGGGAACGAAGATGCGGAACCGCTGCTTGTGATCGCGCTCAGCAATCGCGTGCGTCAGCAAGACGCGGGCCCCGTCCATTGCCACGACTTCCAGCCAGCCTTCGGCCGTCAGCGGATTGATCAGGACGATCTCGGGCGGGTCAGGCTCGGTCACGCGCTTGGCGATCGCTTCGGCAATTGCGCGGGAGGCGAAGTACTGGCTTTCCGCATAGATGAAGTGCCGGGCCCGGGCGATATGTTCAAGGAACAGCGCCTCGACTTCGCGCACTTCGCTCACCCCGTTCCATTGCGAGCGGGTCCGCGCGATCCCAACCTCGACATCGATGAAATCGGCTTTCAGCGTGGTCGGCCAGGGACTGGAGATCTGCGGCTCGCACGGTTCCAGCGGCGGCGCACCAGCCTGGGCCCAGCGCTCGCGGCCCAGATCGCCAAGGGCCTTGGCCGCCTCGCCCTCGACCATCAGGGTCAGGTCGTGCCACGGGCCGAACAACCGCGGCGAGAAGGGCAGACGGCGGCGCAGATCATGTTCCTTGTGCTCGGGCGTGTCCCACCGGCCCGCAGTCATGTCGATCCCGCCGCAGACGGCGAAGCGATCATCGATCACCACAATCTTCTGGTGGTGGCTGCAGCCCAGCGGATGGGCCGAATCAAACTTGAAATCGATCGCTGGATTGCGCCACCAGCGCCACAGGTCGAGGATCATCGAGCCGCGGAAGATGAACTTCAGCGCGCCGAAATTCCATTTCAGCACCCGCACTTCCAGCCCGCGGGTCCGCTTGCACAGCCAGACCACGAAGGGCCCCAGCCGCGCCGGCTGATTGAGCTTGTCCGGCCGGTTCCACCAGCGCCGCCCCTGCCCCAGCAGGATCCGCGTATCGAAATCCCAGCCGATCATCATGATCCGCTGGCGCGCGCGGATCAGGGCCTGCTGCATCAGCGCGAAATAGGGTGCGGCATCGACCACCACATGCACGCGGCTGGCCCTGGCATAGCGCCAGACGGACGGCGATGCGGGGGTCGGTTCCTCTGACACGGCTCGTCATTTCCCTCGCGAAGTAACGCACCGCCCTTCTGGCGGCTTTTCCCGTCCGACCAGCTGTGACATGGGTAGCAAGTGAGCGAACTGCAATCCAAAACTGTTGTTGCGCCCCGTCGGTTGCATGCGCGCTTGCTGCTGGCCCTGCTCACCCTTGCCGCCGCCGCGCTGTATTTGCCCGGGCTCGACCGGATCAAGGCGTCGATCTGGGACGAAGCCTATTACGTCTCGACCAGCGCACGCTATGCGCAGGGCCAGGCTCATTTTGCCGCACACCCCCCGCTGGGAACCATGCTGATCGCCGCCGGGACCCTGTGGGTAGCTGATAACGACAAGGTCGATTGGCACCCGCTCGGCGCGGAACG
>JAJTFU010000089.1 GCA_021299075.1 Novosphingobium sp.
CCAGACAAGTTGTTCGTCCAGGAAGGGCGCAAGGTGTTCAAGGAAGTGGTGCCGATGGTCGCCAGCATGATCGTGGAGCACGCCGGGGATCTCGGGATCGACCCGGCTTCGCTGCGGCGGCTGTGGTTGCACCAGGCCAATTCCGGCATGAACCGCCTGATCGCGCAGCGCGTGCTGGGCCATGAAGCCGATGAGGACGAGAGCCCGACGGTGCTCGATACCTATGGCAATACCTCGAGCGCGGGCTCGATCATTGCCTTCCATCTTCACAACAGCGATCTGGCGGCGGGCGATACCGCGCTGATCTGTTCCTTCGGCGCAGGCTATTCTGCTGGCACCGTCTTCGTGCGCAAGGTAGCCTGAGTCATGGCCAACGAAATTCTCGACAACCGGGGACGCGGCGAAGCCACCTGGCAGTGGCCGCGGATCCATCCCGAAGCGCACAAGTTTGCGGCGATCGCCGGCATTGCCAGCGCGACCGCCGCCTTCTTCGCCTGGGAAACGCTGGCCTGGCCGCTTGGCTTCCTGGTGCTGGGGATCTGCGCCTTCTTCCGCGATCCGGTCCGCGTCACGCCGCAAGAGGACCGCTTCATCGTTGCCCCGGCCGATGGCCTGGTTACGTTGATCCAGCAGGTTGAGGCGCCGCGCGAGCTGGTGATTGACGATGGCAGCGGCACCAAGGGGCTGGCGCCCGGGCCGGTCACCCGCATCTCGATCTTCATGTCGGTGTTCGATGTCCACATCAACCGCGCCCCGATCGGCGGCACGGTGCGCCGCGTGGTCTATATGCCCGGCAAGTTCATGAACGCCGATCTCGACAAGGCGAGCGAAGAGAATGAGCGCCAGCACATCCTGATCGAGCGTGGGGACGGGGTGGCGATCGGCTTTACCCAGATCGCCGGCCTGGTGGCGCGGCGGATCGTGCCCTTCGTCAAGCCGGGTGACATGCTCGCCGTTGGGCAGCGCGTCGGCCTGATCCGCTTTGGCAGCCGAGTCGATGTCTACCTGCCGGCCGGGACCGAGCCGCGCGTGCTGCTGGGCCAGAAGATCGTGGCTGGCGAAACCGTGCTGGCCGAACTGGGCCAGACGCTGCTGATTGAGGGTGTAAGCCAGTGACCGACCCGACACTGCGCGGGGGGCTGACACTGCGGGCCATGGTGCCCAATGCGATCACGGCCGCCGCGCTGTGCATGGGGCTGACCTCGATCCGCTTCGCCATTACCGGCGAATGGGAGAAGGCGATCCTGGCCGTGGTCGTGGCCGGGGTGCTCGACGGGATCGACGGGCGGATCGCCCGCCTGCTCAACGCCCAGTCGCGCTTCGGCGCCGAGCTCGACAGCCTGGCGGACAATGTCTCCTTCGGGGTGGCCCCGGCGCTGATCCTGTTTCTGTGGTCGCTGCAGGACCTGCCGCGGCTCGGCTGGTTTGCGGCGCTGGCCTTCGCGATTGGCTGCGCGCTGCGGCTAGCGCGGTTCAACGCCCGGATCGATATGGCCGATGAGCCACGCAAGGCGGCCGGTTTTCTGACCGGTGTTCCGGCTCCGGTCGGGGCAGGGCTGGCTTTCCTGCCGATGTACCTCTGGATTGCGACGGGCCGCGAAGAAGTGCGCGATCCGCTGGCCGTAGGCGCCTGGCTGGTCTTCGTCGGCTTCCTGCTGATCTCGGCCGTGCCGACGCTAACCTGGGGGCGGCTGCGCCCGCGCCGGTCAGTCCGGCTTGAATTGCTGGCACTGTTTGGCCTGGTTGGCGCGGCGCTACTGACCGAACCGTGGTGGACCCTGGTCGGGATCTGCGTGGTCTACCTGGCGCTGATGCCGGTAGGCATGGCGATCTATGGCCGGTTCAAGCGGCAGCGCGCAGCGACTGGCGATAGGCCGGAACCGCCTTCGGCCTGATCGGCAGGGCAATCACCTTGCCCTTCGGCTTCGCGCCGTATTCGACAATCTGGAAGCGAACCTCGCGGCTCTGCGGGCAATCGCGCCAGTCCTGCCGGGCGCTGAGCGCGGCCTGTCCGTAACGCTGCCACGAGGCGGCAATCGCGCCCGACGAGAGGGCAAGGACGGTGGCGGCCAGGACCAGAAGCGCGATCATCGTGTCGTTCCTTTTGCTTCAGGACGGGTATTGTCCTGTGGACTTCCTGTTGATAACCATGTGGAAGAACAGCGGCTGTTCCTCGATGAGTCGCAATGTTCTCTATTTGTTCCATCCTGTCAAGCGGGTTTTTCGGCGCCTTTGCGCGGGCCAGTGCTTTTGGGCTGGATTCTGCGCCATTCAGCCGTTAAGGGCGGCCCCGCTCGATCCGGGGATTCCCTCCGGTGACGGCAAATCCACATGGAAAGCACACATACCGGTTCCGCAGCTGGAGCGCCGCACGGTCCCAGCTTTCCAGAGGCATTAAACCGGAAAGGAATTACCTATGGCGGCTCCCGTCGTCACCATGCAGCAATTGATCGAGGCCGGCGCCCACTTCGGCCACCAGACCCACCGCTGGAACCCGCGGATGAAGCCGTACATCTTCGGCGCCCGCAACGGGATCCACATCCTTGACCTGTCGCAGACCGTGCCGCTGATGGCCCGCGCACTCGAGTTCGTTTCGGCCACTGTCCAGGCCGGCGGCAAGGTGCTGTTCGTCGGCACCAAGCGCCAGGCGCAGGAACCGATCGCCCAGGCCGCTCGCGCTTCGGGTCAGCACTATGTCAACCACCGCTGGCTGGGCGGCATGCTCACCAACTGGAAGACCATCTCGGGCTCGATCAAGCGCTTCAAGGCGCTGGAAGAGCAGCTGTCGGGTGACACCGCCGGTCTGACCAAGAAGGAAGTGCTCCAGCTGACGCGTGAGCGTGACAAGTTCGAACTGTCGCTCGGCGGCATCCGCGACATGGGCGGTATCCCGGACGTGATGTTCGTGATCGACGCCAACAAGGAAGAGCTGGCGATCAAGGAAGCCAACGTCCTGGGTATCCCGGTCGTCGCGATCCTCGATTCGAACGTCTCGCCCGATGGCATCGCCTTCCCGATCCCGGCGAACGATGACGCCAGCCGCGCCATCCGCCTCTACTGCGAAGCCGTTGCCGCTGCCGCGACCAAGGGTCGCCGCGAAGGCGTGGTGGATTCGGGCGTCGATGTCGGTGCGCTGGAAGAAGCCCCGGTTGAAGAAGCCGTGGTGGAAGTCGCCCCGGCTGAAGCCGCCGCGGAAGAAGCTTCGACCGAAGCCTGAGCCCTTCGGGTTCAGCTTCTGTCACCAACCTGTAGCGTGCCGGGGCCAATGGTCCCGGCCGCCAGTTCCATTCAAGAAGGACCAGTTCAATGGCTTACACCGCCACTGACGTGAAGAACCTGCGCGAGCGCACCGGCGCCGGCATGATGGATTGCAAGAAGGCAATGGACGAAACCGGCGGCGACATGGAAGCCGCGGTCGATCTGCTGCGCGCCAAGGGCCTCGCGGCCGTCGCCAAGAAGTCCAGCCGTACTGCGGCCGAGGGCCTGGTCGGCGTGGCCGTTGCCGGCACCAAGGGCGTTGCGGTTGAGGTCAACTCGGAAACCGATTTCGTTGCCAAGAACGATCAGTTCCAGGACTTCGTGCGTAAGACCACCGAAGCCGCCCTCGGCCTTGGTTCGGACGATGTCGAGGCGCTCAAGGCTGCAGCCTATCCGGGCGGCGGCACCGTTGCCGATACCCTGACCAACAACGTCGCCACCATCGGTGAGAACCAGCAGGTCCGCCGCATGAAGACCGTTTCGGTCAGCAGCGGTCTGGTCGTGCCCTACATGCACAACGCCGCCGCGCCAATGCTCGGCAAGATCGGCGTGCTGGTCGCGCTGGAATCGGAAGCCGGCGCCGACGTGCTGGAACCGCTGGGCAAGCAGATCGCCATGCACATCGCTGCGGCGTTCCCGCTGGCGCTGCACGCTGACGACCTCGATGCCGAGATGATCGCGCGCGAACGCAAGATCGCCGCCGAAAAGGCTGCCGAATCGGGCAAGCCCGCCGAAGTGCAGGCCAAGATGGTCGATGGCGCGGTCGCCAAGTTCGCCAAGGATAACGCGCTGCTCAGCCAGCTGTTCGTCATGGACAACAAGACCCCGGTTGCCCAGGTGGTCGAGGCGGCCGGCAAGGCTGCCGGCACCAAGATCGTGCTGAAGGACTATGTCCGCTTCCAGCTCGGCGAAGGCATCGAAAAGGAAGTCAGCGATTTCGCTGCCGAAGTCGCTGCTGCCGCCGGCCTGAACTAAGCTTCTCCCCGGTATTCCGGGGCTGACAAAACAGAGAGGGCTCGCCTTCGGGCGGGCCCTTTTTGCTTGTCCGCAGTTGACGTAAGGGCCGCCTGCGCCCCATCAGCGCCGCAAAGCGAAACAGGGAGAAGAGACCATGCAGACCCACCGCTTAGGCAAATCGGCCATCACCGTCACCGACATCTGCATGGGGACCATGACCTTCGGCAACCAGACCGACGAGGCCGAGGCGCACCGCATCCTCGATCGCTGCTTCGATTTCGGGATCAACTTCTATGACACCGCCGAGGGCTATCCCGTGCCGCCCGATACTAAGTGGGTGGGGCGGACCGAGGAGATCGTCGGCCGCTGGATGAAGACCAAGCCGCGCGATGCGATCATCATGGCGACCAAGGTTTCCGGCCCCAGCCACGTCTGGTTCCGCAGCCCCAAGCGCTCCGGCATGACCGCGCTAGATCGCCGCAATATCATCACCGCGGTGGAAGACAGCCTGCGCAAGCTGCAGACCGATTACATCGATCTCTACCAGACCCACTGGCCCGACCATGACACGTCCTATGACGAGACGATGGAAGTGCTCGACGAGCTGGTGCGCGAAGGCAAGGTGCGGGTTACCGGCTGTTCCAACGAAACCTCTTGGGGCCTGATGAAGTCGATCGCGGCAGCAGAGCGGCTCGGCACGGTCCGCTACCAGACGATCCAGAACAATTTCAGCCTGAACAACCGCCGGTTCGAGGATGAGCTGGCCCAGGTCTGCCGCAAGGAAGGGGTCAGCCTGATCCTCTATTCGCCAATCGCCGGCGGGGTGCTGAGCGGCAAGTACCAGGCTGGCGCGCGGCCCGATGGGGCGCGGTTCTCGCGCTATCTCGGCATGGAAGGGCGCCAGCAGGTCATGGCCAAGCGCTTCGTCAACGAACGCTCGCTCGCCTCAACCGAGCGGTTCATGGCGATTGCCGCCGAAGCCGGGATCAGCGCCACGACGCTGGCAGTCGCCTGGTCGAAGCAGCACGATTTCGTCGCCTCGACCATCGTCGGCGTGACGCGCGAGGACCAGCTGGAGGACATCTTTGCGGCTGGGGACCTGATCCTGTCGGACGAGGTGTTGAAGGCGATCGACAAGGTTTCGAAGGAAATCCGCTACCCGATGGGGTGAGCGGGGCGGTTTGCCGGGGGCTTGCAACGCCTCCCGGCTTGGCTTTGCGCGGTCCTCGGTATAAGGCCGCGCAAACCCCAGTGAGAGCGATGCCCAACCCCATGTCCCAGCCCCGCTACAAGCGTATCCTCCTGAAACTCTCGGGCGAAGTGTTGATGGGGCAGCAGCAATTCGGGATCGATCCCGAATTCGTGGCCGAGCTGGCCGCCGAGGTGAAAGCTGCCAAGGAATCGGGCCTCGAAATCTGTCTCGTCATTGGCGGTGGCAATATCTTCCGCGGGATGGCCGGGGCGGCCAAGGGCATGGACCGGGCCCAGGCCGATTACATGGGCATGCTCGCCACGGTCATGAATGCGCTCGCCATGCAGAACGCGCTGGAGCAGCTGGGCGTGCCGACCCGCGTCCAGTCGGCGATCGAGATGGACAAGGTCTGCGAACCCGTCATCCGCCGCCGGGCCGAACGGCACCTTGAAAAAGGGCGGGTGGTGATCTTCGCCGCTGGCGTTGGCGCACCCTATTTCACCACCGATTCCGGTGCCGCGCTGCGCGCCGCCGAAATGAAGTGCGATGCCTTGCTGAAGGGCACCTCGGTTGACGGGGTCTATGACAGCGATCCCAAGACCAATCCCGCAGCCAAGCGTTACGATACAGTCGATTACGACACAGTGCTGGCTGATAACCTGAAGGTTATGGACGCCAGCGCAGTGGCGCTGTGCCGTGACAACAACATTCCCATCGTCGTCTTCTCGATCCGCGAACAGGGCAACCTGGCCAAGGTGCTTGCCGGACAGGGGACGCAGACAATCGTGAAGAAGGGTTAGAACCATGGCCAAATACGACAAGGCCGATCTGGAACGCCGCATGAAGGGCGCCGTGGAATCGCTCCGCAGCGACCTGGGCGGTCTGCGCACCGGCCGCGCCAACACCTCCTTGCTCGATCCGATCACGGTTGAGGTTTACGGCAGCAAGATGCCGCTCAACCAGGTGGCGACCGTCTCCGCGCCCGAGCCGCGGCTGCTCTCGGTCCAGGTCTGGGACAAGGCCAATGTCACCCCGGTTGAAAAGGCGATCCGCTCGGCCGGGCTGGGCCTAAATCCGATCAACGATGGCAACAACATCCGCCTGCCGATCCCCGATCTGACCGAGGATCGTCGCAAGGAACTGGCCAAGCTGGCCCATTCCTATGCCGAAAAGGCCCGCATCGCGATCCGCAACGTGCGCCGCGACGGGATCGACGCGCTCAAGGCTGACGAGAACAAGAAGGAAATCTCGGAAGACGAGCGCAAGCGCGGCGAAACCGAGGTCCAGAAGCTGACCGATGAAATGATCAAGGAAGCCGATGCGGTCGCGGCCCAGAAGGAACAGGAAATCCTGGGCAAGTGACGGCCAAGCGCGCCACCCACGGCGCGCGTCACGTCGCCATCATCATGGATGGCAACGGGCGCTGGGCCAAGAAGCGCCACCTGCCGCGCGCCGTTGGGCACCAGCGCGGGGTGGAAGCTGTGCGCACCGTCGTGCGCGCCGCCCGCGAAATGGGGCTTGAGGCGCTAACGCTCTACGCCTTCAGCACCGAGAACTGGCGCCGCCCGGAAGATGAGATTTCGGCGCTGATGGGGCTGCTCAAGCGCTATATCGTCGCCGATATCGATGAATTCGTGGCCAACAATGTGCGACTGCGGATCATTGGCGATCACACGGCATTGCCTGCTGATGTCGTCGCCCTGCTGGACGATGCCCTGGCCCGTACGGCTGAAAACGACGGCACCACGCTGGTCATCGCGCTGAATTATGGCGCGCAGGACGAGATTGCCCGCGCCGCGACCAAGGCCGCGGCCAAGGGGCCGATCACGCCGGCCGCGATCGAGGCGGAGCTGGATACGGCCGGCCTGCCGCCGCTTGACCTGCTGATCCGCACCTCGGGCGAAGTGCGCCTGTCCAACTTCCTGCTGTGGCAGGCGGCCTATGCCGAGATGTGGTTTACCGAGGTGCTTTGGCCCGATTTCACGCCCGACCACCTGCGCGAGGCACTGGCGGAGTTCACCAAGCGAGAGCGGCGCTATGGTGGACGCTAAGGGCAAGAACGCCGACCTGCCGGTGCGGGTCGCCTCGGCCATCGTCGTTGTCGTCATCTCGCTCATCGCGCTGTGGCTTGGCGGCTGGGCCTGGGCCGGGTTCGTGATGGTGGTCGCGGGCGGCGTGCTCTACGAATGGCGAGCGCTGGTGCGGGCCATGAACCCTTCGCCGCTGCGCGAGACCTTCTGGACGCTGGGCGGGATCCTCTATCTCGCGCCCGCAGCGGCCATGCTGATGCTGATGCGCGAGGGGGAGCGCGGCTTTGCCGATGTGCTGACCCTCATTGCGCTGGTCGCCGCGATCGATATCGGC
>JAJTFU010000090.1 GCA_021299075.1 Novosphingobium sp.
ACCACCGTGCTGATCCCGGAAGAGAACGTGAAGGACCTCGTTGAGCTGCCGGCGAACATCACGGCCGGGCTCGAGATCGTGCCGGTTTCGCATGTCGATCAGGTGCTCGAACGGGCGCTGATTGCCCCGCTCGAGGCGATCGAGTGGACCGAAGTGGACGACCTGGCGAGCCAGCCAAATGCCGCTACGGCCGCCGCGAGTGGAGACCCGCGAACGGCTCATTGAGCGGCCGTTTCGGACGCCGGAGCGATTCGCTGCATCGCAGCATTGCTCCGGATCGTCGCGTTGCGGGACAAAGTAAGCCGGGAATGGCGGGAATCGGTGGATAATCGCCCGATTTCAGGCAGGTTTCGCTTTGACAGTTTCCGGAAAAGCGGCTCAATTCCGCCAGCTTTTCGAGGCGAATCAAACCAGTCATCAATTCCAAAAAAGGTAGGGGGTTATCTCCATGAACAAGAACGACCTGATCGGCGCAGTCGCGGATGCCAGCGGCCTGACCAAGAGCGATGCAACCAAGGCTGTTGAAGGCGTTTTCGACGCCATCACCGGCGCCCTGAAGAGCGGCGACGAAGTTCGCCTCGTTGGCTTCGGCACCTTCTCGGTTGCCAAGCGCAAGGCTTCGACCGGCCGTAACCCGCGCACCGGCGAACCGATGAAGATCAAGGCCTCGGCTCAGCCGAAGTTCAAGGCCGGCAAGGGTCTGAAGGACGCTGTCAACTAAGCAGCGATCCTGACGGCCGCACGCCTCGCGGCCGCCCAGTCCATTGCGCCGCGTCTGCCCTGTGCAGGCGCGGCGCTTGGCTTTTCAGTGCATGGCGAACGCAGCGGGGTGGACGCTTGCCACGACCGCGCCTATATTGCCGGTAATGAAGCGTATCCTTCTTGCCTTGCTCGCTATCATGACGGGCCTTGTCGCGCAGGCCGGTCCTGTCCAGGCGCGCATGAACGGCAGTGCGGATACCGAGATCGGTGTGGCCGATGGCACGCGCGGCTCGGCCCGGCCTACCCAGGCCCAGACGCAGACGATTGATGCGCCGGCGGTCCAGAAAGAACGCCGTGAGCGTCAGGCGACGCGCATTCGCCCGGCGCGTGGTGGGGTCTATATCCCCTCGGTCCTCTATGGTCCCGACCGCGCGCTAGAATAGCGCGCTGTCCTTTCCCGACCCCCTGATCGCGCGCGGCCAAGGCGGCTGCGCGCTTGCCGCTATACCATCGATTTCAGCAGGAATTGCCCTATGCTCGGCGCCATTGCCAAGGCCATTTTCGGTTCGTCCAACGACCGCTACGTCAAGTCGCTCGACAAGATTGTTCGCCAGATCAACGCTTTCGATCCGACGATCGAGGCCCTGACCGACGACGAACTGGCGGCTCAGACCGCCAAGTTCCGCCGCCAGCTGGAAGAGGGCAAGACACTCGAAGAGATCCTGCCCGAAGCCTTCGCCACCGTGCGCGAGGCCGGTAAGCGCCGCATGGGCATGCGCCATTTCGACGTGCAGATGATCGGCGGCATCGTGCTTCACCGCGGCGAAATTGCCGAAATGCGCACCGGTGAAGGCAAGACCCTTGTTGCGACCCTGGCAGTTTATCTGAACGCGCTGGAGGGCAAGGGTGTCCACGTCGTTACGGTCAACGATTACCTGGCCAAGCGCGACGCCGAATGGATGGGCCAGATCTACAAGTTCCTTGGTCTGACCGTCGGCGTGATCGTGCCGAACATGCCCGAGCATGAGCGCCGGGATGCCTATGCCTGTGACATCACCTATGCGACCAACAACGAGCTGGGCTTCGATTACCTGCGCGACAACATGAAGCAGGAGCGGGGCCAGATGGTCCACCGCCCGTTCAATTTCGCGATCGTGGACGAAGTGGACTCGATCTTGATCGACGAAGCGCGCACCCCGCTGATCATTTCCGGCCCGACTGACGACAAGAGCGAGCTCTACATTTCGGTCGACGCGATCATCAAGCAGATCAGCGAAGAGCATTACGAGAAGGACGAGAAGACCAAGAACATCACCCTGACCGAGGATGGGGTGGAATGGGCCGAACGCCAGCTTGAAGCGGCCGGCCTGCTGGTTGGTTCGAACCTCTACGATGTCGAGAACACGCAGGTGGTCCACCACCTTGACCAGAGCCTCAAGGCGAATGTCATGTTCAAGCGCGACATCGATTACATCGTGAAGGACGACAAGGTCGTCATCATCGATGAGTTCACCGGGCGCATGATGGATGGGCGGCGCTGGTCGAACGGCCTGCACCAGGCGGTTGAAGCCAAGGAAGGCGTGCAGATCGAGCCCGAGAACCAGACCATGGCCTCGATCACCTTCCAGAACTACTTCCGGATGTATCCCAAGCTGGCCGGTATGACCGGCACGGCGGCGACCGAAGCGGCCGAATTCTTCGACATCTACCGCATGAACGTGGTGACGATCCCGACCAACGTCCCGGTCCAGCGGATCGACGAGGAAGACGAGTTCTACAAGAACACCGCCGACAAGTTCCAGGCGATCGCCAAGCTGATCCGCGAGAAGAACGAGATCGGCCAGCCAGTGCTGGTTGGCACGGTCTCGATCGAAAAGTCGGAAATGTTGTCGGAATATCTCAAGCAGGAAGGGGTCAAGCACAACGTGCTGAACGCTCGCTTCCACGAGATGGAAGCCCATATCGTTGCCCAGGCCGGGCGCCTGGGGGCGGTCACCATCGCCACCAACATGGCCGGGCGAGGGACCGACATCAAGCTGGGCGGCAATACAGAATTCCTGATCGAGGACGAGCTGAAGGACATGCCGGAAGGGCCAGAGCGCGATGCTGCGGTGGCCCGTATCGAAGCGGCCGTCGAGGCCGAGCGGCAGCAGGTTCTGGCCGCGGGCGGCCTTTGCGTGATCGGCACCGAACGGCACGAAAGCCGGCGCATTGATAACCAGCTGCGCGGCCGTTCGGGCCGTCAGGGTGACCCCGGCCTCAGCAAGTTCTACCTCTGCCTTGAGGATGACCTGCTGCGCATCTTCGGGCCGGACACGCTGTTCTCCAAGATGATGAACTCGAACCTGGCCGATGGCGAGGCGATCGGGTCCAAGTGGCTCTCCAAGGCGATCGAGACCGCCCAGAAGAAGGTCGAGGCGCGCAACTACGATATCCGCAAGCAGGTCGTCGAATACGACAACGTGATGAACGACCAGCGCAAGGTGATCTACGAACAGCGCGCCGACATCATGGATGCTGAGGCGATCGATGACGTTGTGCTCGACATGCGTCACGATTCGATCAATTCGATGGTCGGCACCGCCTGCCCGCCCGGCTCCTACCCCGAACAGTGGGATATCGATGGGCTCCGCCAGAAGATGGTCGAAGTCCTCGGGATCGACATTCCGATCCACGACTGGCTGCAGGAAGACGGGCTTGAGCCCGATGTGATTGAAGAGCGGATCGTCGCCCTGGCTGACGAAAAGGCGGAGGCGAAGGTGGGCGACGATAGCGCGATCTGGCGCCAGGTCGAAAAGCAGGTTCTGCTGGAACGGCTGGATCACTACTGGAAGGAACACCTCGCCACGCTCGACGCATTGCGTCAGGTCGTGTTCCTGCGCGCCTATGCCCAGAAGCAGCCGATCAACGAATACAAGCAGGAAGCCTTCGGCCTGTTCGAGCGCATGCTGGAAGTGATCCGCGAGGATGTAACCCGGATCCTGATGAACAGCGAACTGCGCATGCCCGATCCAGTTGAGCTGCCTGATCTGCCGGACTTCCTGACCAGCCACATCGATCCCTTTACCGGGGAAAATGATGCCATCAGCACCCCGGGTGCTTCCGCCATGATGGGCGCGCTGGGCACAGGCGCGGCGGCAGCGGGCGATCCCTATGCCGCCATGGGCCTGTCGCGCAATGCGCCTTGCCCCTGCGGTTCGGGCGAGAAGTACAAGCACTGCCACGGCGCCGCGGCCTGAGCGTTTAGGGCAGGGGGCTGACGATGCTGGCCTTAGGCTTCTTTGTCACCGCCCTGCTTTACGCCTCCGTCGGGTTTGGCGGCGGCTCGACCTATAGCGCGCTGCTGGCGCTGGCCGGGTTCGATTACCGGCTGCTGCCGATCGTAGCCCTGTGCTGCAATATCGTGGTCGTTAGCGGCAGCACGATTCGCTTTGCGCGCATTGGCCTGGTGCCGTGGCGCGGTGCCTTGACCCTGGCCCTGATCGCCGCGCCGCTGGCATTCCTGGGCGGACTGACGCCAATCAAGGAAGCAACCTTCCTGTTTCTGCTTGGCCTCAGCCTGATTCTGGCCGGGCTGGCGCTGCTCGCGCCGCGCCCCCCTGAAATGGAAGGGCAGCCCACCGCTGCGGCGAAGTGGATGGGCTTTGCCGCAGCGCCGCTCGGTTATCTGGCCGGACTGGTCGGGATTGGCGGGGGGATCTTCCTCGCACCGCTGCTGCATCTGACCCGTTGGAATCGCGCCCGCCAGATTGCGGCGACGGCCAGCCTGTTCATCCTCATCAATTCGCTTGCCGGGCTGGTCGGGCAACTGACCAAGAACGGCCCCGAGCGCTTTGCCGAAGCCCTGGGCGGGGCCTTGCCGCTGCTGCTGGCGGTGATCATTGGCGGCCAGATTGGCAGCCTGCTGGCCCAGCGCCTGCTGCCAGAGAAGGTGATCCGCTGGCTGACCGCCGCGCTCACCATCTGGGCCGGATCGCAACTTCTGCTACGCTGAAAAAGCAAAGGCCCCGCCGGTCTGGCGGGGCCTTGCAATGCCCGGGCGGGGTGGCTCCCCGAGTAGGATTCGAACCTACGGCCAAGTGATTAACAGTCACCTACTCTACCGCTGAGCTATCGGGGAATGCTCCCCCGCCTGCGGGCAGGGGTGCGCCTATAACACCGCAATCGGGTTTGGCAAGCGGGCGAACGCCCTAGAACTGGAATTGTTCGGCGAAGATCCGCTCTTCCAGGCTCTTGCCCGGATCGAACAGCAGTGTCAGCGCCTGGGCCGGCGCAGCGCGGACCTTCACCGCCAGGATATCACGCAGTTCCTTCTGGTCCGCCACGGCCGCGACCGGGCGCTTCTGCGGATCAAGCACGCGGAAGTCGATCTCGTAATGATCGGGCAGAATCGCCCCGCGCCAGCGGCGGGGGCGGAACGGGCTGATCGGGGTCAGCGCGAGCATGCTGGAACCCAGCGGCAGGATCGGGCCGTTCGCGGAGAGGTTGTAGGCCGTCGAACCCGCCGGAGTGGCGACCAGGATCCCGTCACAGGCCAGGTCCGGTACGCGCACCTTGCCGTTGACCGACACCTCAAGCCGCGCCGTCTGGCGGGTTTCGCGCAGCAGCGATACTTCGTTGATCGCGTAGAAGCTTTCCTGCTTGCCGCTGCCAGTCGTCGCCGTCATTTCAAGCGGCGCAACGGCGATCCGGCGGGCGCGGGCAACGCGGTCAGCCAGGGTCCGGTTGCCGCGCGGGTGGTTCATCAGGAAGCCAATGGTGCCCTGATTGATGCCGTAGGCCGGCAGCACCCGCCCGCTATCGAGCATGTGGTGGAGCGTCTGCAGCATGAACCCGTCACCGCCAAGGACGATCACGGCATCGGCCTCGGCTTCGCTGACAAAGTTTTCTCGCTCGCGATAGGCCTCCGCTGCTTCCTGGGCGCGGGGCGTATCGGACGCAAGCAGGGCGAGGCGGGGTGCAGTGCTCATCGGGGCTGTGCATATGGGGCGCCGGGCAGTTTGGCAACGCATAGGCCTGGCAAGGGTTTGGTAGGCTGAAGCTGTTAGGTAACGCGCCCATGGTTCAAGCGCCTGCCACCGATCCTGCACGCGATGCCCTAACCGGCCTGGCCGGGCGCGATGCTGCACGCACGCGGCTGGCCGAATGGCTGGCCGAGGGGGCGCAGGTCCATGCCATGCTGGTAGGGCTGCGCCGGTTCGATGCAGTCAACCTGGCTTATGGCGCAGCGGCCGGCGATGCCGCCCTGGCCGAGATCGCCAACCGGTTGAAACATTTCGCTGGCGATGAGCTGGATGGAGGCTGGCTGGCTGTCCGCAGCGGTGGGGGACAGTTTCTGCTACTCAGCACAGAACCGTGCAGTCGCGAGCGCTGGCAGCTGGTGGCGGCGCAATTGCTCGATGGCCTGGCCCGCCCGATTGCTGCGGCTGGCGGCACGCTGCGCCTGAGCCCGCGCGCGGCCTTGCTGCGAGGACTGGAAGGTGAGGGCGCGGATTCCATGCTGGATCGGCTCGGCCACGCGCTGGAACTGCTGGTGGCGCAGCCCGGTCGGCGATTGGCCTGGGCCGATGGCGAGGGCACCCGCGCCGGACGCAGCGCGGCCCAGCTTGAAGCCGATCTCTTGCAAGCCCTGGACCGCGACGAAATCGAGGTTTTGTTCCAGCCGCAGTATGCCTGCGCGAGCGACCGTCTGATTGGGGCCGAGGCGCTGGCGCGGTGGAACCACCCCACCCTCGGGCGGATCGGTGCGGGTGGCCTATTCGCGATTGCCGAGCGGACGGATCACGTGCCGCAACTGTCGCGCCACATTGCCCGCATCGCGCTGACTGCGGCCACGCGCTGGCCGGGCGACCTGCGACTTTCGCTGAATGTCACGCCCAATGACCTGGCGGCCGGCGATTTTGGCGTGAGCTTTGCCGCACTGGTCAAGGCCAGCCGGTTTCCGGCCTGGCGTCTGACGCTGGAAGTGACCGAGCAGGTCCTGCTGGCTGACGTGGCAGCGGCGGCCACGGCCTTTAACGGGTTGGCCGCGAGCGGGATCAAGTTTGCCTTGGATGACTTCGGTGCCGGCTTCTGCAACTTCCGCTACCTGAAACTGTTGCCGCTCGATTACCTCAAGCTCGATCGTTCGATGATCGAGGGTGTTGCGACCGATCCGCGCGACCTGGCCGTGTTGCGCGCGATCATCGCCATGGCGCGGGCGCTTGGCCTGCAGGTGGTGGTCGAAGGCGTCGAGAACGAGGCGCAGCGATTGCTCGCCGGGGCCGAGGGCTGCTTTGCCTATCAGGGCTTCCTGCGCTCGCCGCCGCTGGCAGCGGGCGCCTTTCTGACCGACGCGATCGCCTAGCGAGCCTTGCGCGCGATTGCGCTGAGGCCCTTGGTCAGCTGGAACAGGCCGTTGAGCCGTGCCGCAGGATCTCCCCAGGCGCGATTGACCACCAGCTTGCTGTCCGGCCGCAGCTTGACCGCGCCATTGAGCCGCTCGGTATAGGCGATCAGTCCGGCCGGATCGATGAACTCGTCGTTGTGGAAGCTGACCAGCGTCCCCTTCGCCCCGACATCGATCTTGGCGATGTTGGCGGCGATCGCCTGCTGCTTGATCTGGATCAGCTTGACCAGGTTCGCCGTCGGCGCGGGCAAGGGCCCGAAGCGGTCGATCATTTCGGCCGAGATTGCCTCGATCTCGTGCGTGTCCTCGGCATCGTTCAGACGGCGATAGAGCGCCATCCGTACCGCCAGGTCCGGCACGTATTCTTCCGGGATCATGATTGGCGCGTCGACTGTGATCTGCGGGGACAAGGCATGGCGTTCCTTGGCCAGGCCCATGTCGCCGGCCTTGGCTGCCAGGATCGCATCCTCCAGCATCGACTGGTACAGCTCGAAGCCCACCTCGCGGATATGGCCGGATTGTTCATCACCCAGCAGGTTCCCGGCTCCGCGGATGTCGAGATCGTGGCTGGCAAGCTGGAAGCCCGCGCCAAGCGAATCCAGATCGCCCAGCACCTTGAGCCGCTTCTCGGCGACGACGCTGAGCTGCATGTCATTCTTCTCGTAGAAGGCGCTCATCCGCTCTTCCACTTCGGTCGCCCCCATTTGGCCGTGGGCGGTAACGAAGCGTATTTCGGGCACGGTATCGCGCAGCCACTGCTCGACCTCTTCCATGTCGGCGATCCGCGGCACGACAATGAAGCTCTGCCCGCCGCGGTGGTGTTCGCGCAGCAGGGCCTCGCGCATCACCATGTTGTCCCATTCCATCACATAGGTCCGCACCGCCAGGCGATCGACCGGCGGGGTCTGAATGGTGGACAGCTCACGCAAACCGGACATCGCCATCTGCAGCGTGCGCGGGATCGGTGTGGCGGTTAGCGTAAGGACGTGGACGTTGGTGCGAAGCTGCTTGAGCGCCTCCTTGTGGTTGACCCCGAACCGCTGTTCCTCGTCGACCACCACCAGGCCGAGCCGCTTGAACTTGACCGATTTGGAGAGAATCGCGTGGGTGCCGATGACGATGTCGATCGTGCCATCGGTCAGACCTTCGCGGGTCGCGGTAGCCTCCTTGGCCGGCACCAGGCGCGACAGGCGCCCGATGTTGAGCGGGAAGCCGGCAAACCGCTCCACAAAATTGCTGAAGTGTTGGCGGGCAAGCAGGGTGGTGGGGGCGACGACGGCCACCTGCTGCCCCGCCATCGCCGCAACGAAGGCCGCGCGCAGGGCCACTTCGGTCTTGCCGAAGCCGACATCGCCGCAAACCAGGCGGTCCATCGGGCGGCCAGCGCCAAGATCTTCCAGCACGTCCTCGATCGCGCGTTCCTGGTCCTCGGTTTCCGCCCATGGGAAGCGATCGACAAACTGATCGTAGCTGGCCTGTTCGGGCGCCAGAACCGGCGCCTGCCGCAGTGCGCGCTGGGCGGCGGTGCGCAGCAATTCGTGCGCGATTTCGCGAATGCGCTCCTTCAGCCGCGCCTTGCGCCGCTGCCAACCTTCGCCGCCCAGTCGGTCCAGCGCGACCAAGTCGCTGTCGCTGCCATAGCGGCTCAGGACGTCGATATTCTCGACCGGAATGTACAGCTTGTCGCCGCTGGCATAGGTCAGCATCACGCAATCGTGCGGTGACTGGCCGACCGGGATGGATTGCAGTCCTTCGTACCGCCCGATGCCGTGGTCCATATGGACCACCAGGTCGCCCGGCGAGAGCGCGGCCAGTTCGGCCAGGAAGGCATCGGCGCTCTTCTTGCGCTTCTTGCGGCGGACCAGGCGATCACCCAGCAGGTCCTGCTCGGTGATCAACTCCAGGCCGGGGTTGGAGAACCCATT
Organism: Novosphingobium sp.; assembly: GCA_021299075.1. Classification (GTDB taxonomy): domain Bacteria; phylum Pseudomonadota; class Alphaproteobacteria; order Sphingomonadales; family Sphingomonadaceae; genus Novosphingobium. Next base: position 9,016 of record JAJTFU010000090.1, read on the forward strand.
GTCGAGCGGCAGAACCAACGCCACTGGCACGCCCTTGGCAGCCAGGCCCAACGCTTCCTGCCAGGTTTCAGCTTCGACCGGCGCTGGCTTGACCGCTTCGCCGAGGATCGCCGCAATGCGGGCGCGGCTGCCAGCGGAATAGCAGGCGATCAGTGCCTTGCGGCCCTGGGCGGCCTGACCGGTCAGGTAACGGGCAGCGGCTTCATAGACATTGTCGCCACGTGCGCGCTCCGGCGCAAAATCCCGCCCCGAAGAGAACCCGAAATCGATGACACTGCCGCTGTCCGGCTGGGCAAAGGTATCGGCGCGGTGAATCGGCCAGCTCCCTTGCTGACCTGAGAGTTCCTCGCGAGTCAGATAGAGCGCATCGGGCCCCAGCGGGCGATAGGAACCAGCCGCCTTGCCGGCCGTGTCGGTGCGAGCGGCGAAGTAATCGGCAATGTCGCCAAGGCGCTCGTCGGCCGCACCCTGTGCGCTGCTGTCAATGACCACGAGATCATCGGCTGAAAGATGATCAAACAGGGTGACCATCCGCTCTTCCAGCAACGGCAGCCAATGCTCCATCCCGGTCAGCCGGCGCCCGTCGCTGATCGCCTGGTACAGTGGGTCGCCGGTGGCATTGGCGCCGAACTGCTCGCGGTAGCGGGTGCGGAAGCGCTTGACGCTATCGTCATCGAGCAGGGCTTCGCTGGCGGGCAGCAGCAGGTGCTGCTCGCGCGTGCCGATCGAGCGCTGGGTGTTGGGATCGAACAGCCGCAGCGTTTCCAGCTCGTCGCCGAAGAAATCGAGCCGCAGGCCGGCATCGAGGCCGGACGGATAGATATCGAAGATCGAGCCGCGTACGGCATATTCGCCGGCGTCTACTACCGTATCGGTCCGGCTGTAGCCCTGGCGCTGGAGCAGACCGATCAGGCTTTCCCGTCCGATCTCCATCCCGGGCTTCAGCAGCTTGACCGATCCGCGAATCCGGAAGGGAGTTAGCACCCGCTGGAGCACCGCGTTGATCGTGGTGACCAGCAGTTGCGGCGCCTCGGCCTTGGCCTGCAGCCGGTACAGCGCGGCGAGGCGGCGGGCGCTGATCGAGAGCGCGGGGCTGGCGCGGTCATAGGGGAGGCAGTCCCAGCTGGGAAAGGTGATGACGTCCAGTTCCGGCGCGAAGAAGGCGGCGGTATCGGCCACGGCCTGCATCGCCGCCTCGTCGGGCGCGATGAACACGGCCCAGCCTTGGGCGGCGCGGGCCAGGTCGGCCAGCACCAGCGGCTGGGCACCCCGAGCCAGGCCTGACAGCGTGAGAGGCGTTTTCGCCGAGAGGATCTTGTTCAGGTCAGGCATGGTCCGCGCAATAACAATTGCCCCGCGGGCCAATTTTGCGGCCAGCGGGGTGGGAATCGATAATGCGGCCTTAGCGCGGGCTTAGCGCCGTGTCAGTGCGGGATTTCGACGTAGTCGAGCTTGCGGAAGGCATCCATCAGCGGACCGCGATATTCCTCCGGCACATCCAGCGTACCGAGTGCCCAACCCATGATATCGACGTCCTCTTCTTCGAGGAGCGCTTCAAACCAGGCGCATTCCGCTTCGCCCCATTCGGCATGGTAGCGATCAAAGAAGCCGCCGATCATGTAATCGGCCTCGCGCGTGCCGCGATGCCAGGCTCTGAACTGGAGGCGCTTGAGGCGATTGGGTTCGATCATGGCACAATCCGCTAGGCCCCGGCGGCGGCCAAGGCAAGCGGTCAGCGTTCTTCGCGCAGGGCCAGCATGATGTCGCGCGGGTTGAACCCGCCCAGATCCTTGCTGACCTCCTTGTGCAGAACCTCGTGCAGCTTGGCATGGTAGTGTTTGCGCATTTCACCCAAGGTACGCGGGGCCGCAAGGATCACAAGGTCCTTGATGCGGCGCCTCAGCACCTGACTGTTGAGCCAGATCGCGACCGCTCGGGCATGGGCATCTTCCGCTACCTGGCGATCGGCGTGGTTACCGGGGCTGGATCGGTGGCTGCCGCCCGAATGGTTCGTGCTGTCCAGTTCAGGCGGATCTAGCAGCAGCAACTGCGGTTCGGCCTCGCTGCCGGCATTACGGTAGAGATCGAACGATTCGCCATCGACCAGCGCGACAGCACATCCATGTGGCAACAGCATATCCGGCTCCAAAGTTCCGAGTTCTGTTGCGACCCACAGCTGATTAGATGTTGCGCAGGGTTGCCAGTCCATGCGCTACATCAAAATACGACGCGCTTATTCGTGAATTGTCCGGGTTTCTGCCTCGGGCAGTTCGTTGGCCTCTGCCTGCGGCATCAGCTCGGCCTTGCGGGCCAACATCGCGTCGCGCAGGGCCACTAGGTCGACATCTGCGCTGCGCGCCTGAGCGAACATGCCAACGCGTGATTCTTCCTCTTCCTTGACGTGATGTCCGATTTCCTCCGACAAGACCTTGATCTTGGCTTCAAAGAACTCGTCCTGCGCAGCGCCCAGAATATCGTTGATCAGCACCTTCGCGCCGTCGTGCTCGACATAGGCCTCGTTCAGGAGGTCATCTTCGATCTTGCCCTTGAGCGCCGGGTAAAAGATCTCTTCCTCAAGCATCGTATGGACCTTGAGTTCGTTGCAGATTTGGGTGGCAAGCGACTGCATGCGGCTCTCACCCCGGGCGCTTTCAAACTTGGCGAACAGGTCTTCGACCTTGCGGTGATCGGCCTTCAGCATGGCAATTGCGTCGGTGAATTCAGTTTCAGCCACGGGACTCTCCTATTGGATGTCTCGCCATAACGAGGTTGGGCGACATTGAGTTCCGTCAGCCACGCGAAAGCTAGGGGTGGCGACAATGCTGCAGGTGCGGCTATCAGGAGCCATGCGTCCCGAACGGCTCAATCCCCTGTTTGTGGCAGCTGACAGCCTGAAGGGCGTCGGCCCTGGGCTGGCGCGCCCGCTTGAGAAGCTCGGGCTGACCCGGGTCAAGGATTTTGCTTACCACCTGCCTGATAGGTTTGTGGAGCGGCGGGCAGTCGGCAATCTTGACGATGCCTCGGTGGGGGAAAACATCGTTGTCGCGCTGACACCGGTCGAACATCGCAGTTCCAGCGGGCGTGGACCGTTCCGCGTGCTCGCCCAGGATGCGATCGGCAACATCTGCGCGATCAGCTATTTCGGGCGGGCGTCCTACTCGGCCAAGAAGCTGTTGCCGGTGGGTGAACAGCGCTGGGTTGCGGGCCGGTTGGAGCAATATGGGCAGATGCTCCAGATGGTCCACCCGGATCATGTCGAAGCGGGAATGGATCGAACCGGGCCTGCTGGCGAAGATGCAATGGCCGGCCTGGCGCGACGCGCTGGCGCTGGCGCATCGCGGTGTCCACACTGCCGCACGCGATCGCCTGGCTTATGACGAACTGCTGGCCAACAGCCTGGCGTTGATGCTGGTCCGCCAATCAAACCGCAAGCAAAGCGGCACGCCGCTTCAGGGGGATGGTTCGCGCCGGGCGCGATTGAACCTGCCGTTCCCGCTGACCGGAGCCCAGCAACGTTCGATTGCCGAAATCGAAGGAGATCTGGCGCAACCGTCGCCCATGCTGCGCTTGCTTCAGGGTGATGTCGGTTCGGGCAAGACCGTCGTGGCGCTATCCGCCATGCTGATTGCCGTCGAAGCCGGGGGGCAGGCCGCGTTGCTTGCCCCGACTGAAATCCTTGCCCGCCAGCATCATGAGACGCTGACCCGGCTGGCCGCAGGGACCGGCGTTGAAATCGCCCTGCTGACGGGCCGCGACAAGGGCCGGGCGCGCGAGGCAATCCTGATGGGGCTGCTCGACGGTTCGATCGACATGGTCGTCGGCACGCACGCGATCTTCCAGGATAGCGTGGCCTACAAGAACCTGGCGCTGGTCGTGATTGATGAGCAGCACCGCTTTGGCGTGGGCCAGCGGCTGATGTTGGCGCAGAAGGGCCGCCGCACGCCGCATTGCCTGGCGATGACGGCCACCCCGATCCCGCGCACCCTGACCCTGGCGCAATATGGCGAAATGGACGTCAGCAAGCTGGATGAGATGCCGCCGGGCCGCCAGCCGATCGACACCCGCGTGGTCGCGGTCGAGCGGCAGGAGGATGTGATCGCCGCGATTGGCCGGCACCTTGAGGGCGGGCAACAAGCCTATTGGGTCTGCCCGATGGTGCGCGAGCAGGAGAACGAGGACCTGGCCGCAGCTGAGGCGCGCCATGCCGCCTTGCAGGCCCGGTTCGGTGATACGGTGGTGCTGGTGCACGGTCAGCTTCGCCCGGAGATCAAGGACGCGGCGATGGAGCGCTTTGCCCGGGGCGAGGCAAAACTGCTGGTCGCCACGACCGTGATCGAGGTGGGCGTCGATGTGCCCAACGCGACGCTGATGGTGATCGAACAGGCCGAGCGGTTTGGGCTGGCCCAGCTTCACCAGTTGCGCGGCCGGGTCGGGCGGGGCAGCGGCAAGAGCACCTGTCTGCTGCTGCGCGGGCCGAACCTGTCCGAGACGGCGCGCGAGCGATTGGCGCTGATGCGCGAAACACAGGACGGCTTCCGACTCGCGGAAGAGGACTTGCGGCTGCGCGGCGGCGGTGAACTGCTCGGCACCCGGCAATCGGGTGACACGCCGTTCCGCGTTGCCAGTCTCGAGCAAATCCAGAAGCTGCTCCCGCTGGCACATGACGATGCCCGGCTGCTGATGGAGCGCGATGGCGGCCTGATGGGCGAACGCGGCGAAGCGGCGCGTCTGCTACTCTATCTGTTTGAGCGCGATTGGGGCGTGCAGCTGCTGCGCGGCGGCTAGGCGGTCCTAGGTCCATCTTCCCGATCATGGTTCGGGAGGTGAGGGTGGCTGCAAGTCGCCCACAACGGAATTTGCTGATGATTACCTTGCCCCGCGCCGCCCGCCAGTTGGGCTATGCCGGTTTGTTGCCCCAGGCCCTCTGCGCTGTTTACGTGATCGATGGAGGCAAATGGCAGTGGACGGCTCAGGCGATTGCCTTTGGCTATGCTGCGCTGATTTTCAGTTTTCTGGGCGGGATATGGTGGGGCATCGGCATTGCCCGCCTCGTTGCGCCGGTCTGGATATTCGGCGCCGCGGTAATGCCGAGCCTGTTGGCGCTGGCGGCCTATGCGCCGTGGATCATCGGCTGGGAATGGCCCGGCCCCTCGCTGATCGCGCTGGGACTGCTGCTGCTGGCATCGCCGTTGGTGGACCGAGCGATTGGCGGGCTGGAGCGGGATTGGTTTTCGCTGCGCTGGCAGCTTTCGCTTAGCCTTGGCGGACTGACGGCCCTGATCGGGTTCGCCGCGCTCTAAGGATGATTTGGTCGGGGAAAGAGGATTCGAACCTCCGGCCCCTGCCTCCCGAAGACAGTGCTCTACCAGGCTGAGCTATTCCCCGACCGATCATCACCCCTGCAGAGAGGGGCAAGGCAGGAGCGCGCCTATAGATAGCGAAGTGCGGGGTGGCAAGCGGGCAATCGCATGTTTATCGTCCGGGCATGGCCACAGCCGCGAATCTCTCCTCCGCCCCCCGCCAGCCGCACTGGGAATGGCAGTATCTCGATCTCATGCGCCAGATCTGGGAGCAGGGGGATGAGCGGGTTGACCGCACGGGCGTGGGCACACGTTCGGTCTTCGGCACGCAGATTCGCTTTGACCTGTCAGGCGGGGCCATGCCCCTGGTCACGACCAAGCGGGTTTACTGGAAGACGGCCGCGCGCGAGTTCCTGTGGTTCCTGACCGGTGAAACCAACATTCGCCCGCTCGTGCTGCAGGGCGTCAAGATCTGGAACGAGTGGCCGCACGCGAATTACGTCAAGGCGACGGGCGATGCGATTTCGGTTGAGGCCTTTGCCGAACGGATCGCCGATGATGCTGACTTTGCGACGCAGTGGGGCGATCTGGGGCCGGTTTACGGCAAGCAGTGGATCGACTGGCCGGTCTATGTTCCAGCTGGTGAAACCTTGTACAAACGCGACACCGGTATCAACCAGGTCGCCCAAGTAGTAGAGAGCCTGCGCCACAACCCGGGCAGCCGCCGCCATATCGTCGAAGGCTGGAACGTGGCGGAGCTCGACCAGATGTCGCTGCCGCCGTGCCACAAGACGTACCAGTTCCATGTTGGCAATGGCCGGCTGAACTGCGCGCTCTACCAGCGCAGTTGCGATGTTGCCTTGGGCCTGCCGTTCAACCTGTTTGGAGCAGCGCTGTTCACGCGGATGCTGGCGCAGCAATGTGATCTTGAGCCGGGTGAGCTGGTCTGGATGGGGGGCGATACGCACCTTTACCTGAACCACGCCGAGCTGGTGGAGGCGCAGTTGGCACGCGTTCCCGCTGGCCAGCCGACCATGACGATCACGCGCCGACCCGATTCGATCTTTGGCTATGCCATCGATGACTTCGCGGTCCTCGATTATGCGCCGCAGGCGCACATTTCCGCGCCCGTGGCGGTCTAGGCAGATAGTTGACGCTGTAACCACTTTGAAATAAAATAACGCTCACTTAGAATATTGCTTCCACCCCTCTGGAAGCGGGAGAGCGCGAAGGATGGCCACCGGACCTGATCCTGCGAAGACCGCGCGCGGCAATCTGCCGCCGTTGTCGTTGCACGTGCCCGAGCCGAATTTCCGGCCCGGTGACCCGGTCGACTATTCGTTCCTCGACATTCCGCCTGCCGGTCTGCTGCCGCGACCCGATGAGACCTGCGCTGCGACCGAAACGACGCCGCTCTGCTCTGGCATGGTCCGCGTGCTGGGTGACGATCATCGGGCTGTGGGCCCTTGGGACCCCAAGCTCGATCCTGAAACGCTGCGGCGGATGCTGCGCGCGATGGCGCTGACCCGCGCCTTCGATGACCGGATGTATCGCGGCCAGCGGCAGGGCAAGACCAGCTTCTACATGAAGTGCACGGGGGAAGAGGCCACCTCGGTCGCCTCAACCTTTGCGCTCGCGGCGGACGACATGGTCTTCCCGTCCTATCGCCAGCAGGGCATCCTGATCGCCCGGGGCTATCCGCTGACCGAGATGATCAACCAGATCTACTCGAACAAGGCGGACAAGCTGAAGGGCCGGCAGCTGCCGATCATGTATTCGTGCCGGGACTACAATTTCTTCACGATCAGCGGCAACCTGGCAACGCAGTATCCGCAGGCGGTGGGCTGGGCCATGGCCTCTGCGATCAAGGGCGATAGCCGGATCGCGACGGCCTGGGTCGGCGAAGGCTCCAGCGCCGAGGGTGATTTCCACGCCGCCATGACCTTTGCCGCGGTCTATAACGCGCCGGTGGTGATGAACGTCGTCAACAACCAGTGGGCGATCTCGAGCTTTTCGGGCTTCGCCGGGGCGGAGCGCAGCACTTTTGCCAATCGCGCGGTCGGCTATGGCATTGCCGGGATCCGGGTTGACGGGAACGATGCGCTGGCAGTCTATGCCGCCACCCGCTGGGCCGCCAATCGCGCCCGCGCCAATGGCGGACCGACCCTGATCGAGCACTTCACCTACCGCGCTGAAGGACACTCGACCTCGGACGATCCCAGCGCCTACCGCTCGGCCCACGAACGCGAGGAATGGCCGCTCGGCGATCCGATCATGCGGCTGAAGCGCCACCTGATCGAACTGGGTGAATGGTCGCTTGAGCAGCAAGAGACGATGGATGCCGAGCTCGTCGACCTGGTCAAGGCCGCGACCAAGGAGGCCGAGAAGAACGGCATCCTGGGCCACGGCCTGCACCACCCGTTCCACACCATGTTCGAGGACGTTTACAAGGAGCTGCCCTGGCACCTTGAGGAGCAGGCCGAACAGGCAATCCGCGAACGCCAGATCAAGTGGCCCGAATGGAAGCCGGAATGACCGAGGCAGCCACCACCACTCGCCGCCTCAACATGATCGAGGCGATCAACGAAGCGCTCCATGTGATGATGGAGCGCGACCCGAACGTCGTCGTCTTCGGCGAGGACGTCGGCTATTTCGGCGGCGTGTTCCGCGCGACTGCGGGCCTGCAGAAGCAGTTCGGCAAGCACCGCGTGTTCGATACCCCGATCAACGAATGCGGGATCATCGGCGCTGCGGTGGGGATGGGGGCCTATGGCCTGCGCCCTGTGCCGGAAATCCAGTTTGCCGATTACATCTACCCGGGGCTCGACCAGCTGATCTCCGAAGCGGCGCGGCTGCGCTATCGCTCGGCCGGCGAGTTTATTGCCCCGATTACGGTGCGCTCGCCCTTCGGCGGCGGGATCTTTGGCGGGCAGACCCACAGCCAGTCGCCCGAGGCGCTGTTCACCCATGTAGCCGGCCTCAAGACGGTCATTCCGTGCACCCCCTATGACGCCAAGGGCCTGCTGATCAGTGCGATCGAGGATGATGACCCAGTCATCTTCTTCGAACCCAAGCGGATCTACAATGGCCCGTTCTCTGGCTATTACGACAAGCCAGTCGAGCCCTGGGCCAAGCATGAAGGTAGCGAGGTTCCCGAGGGCTACTACACGGTACCACTCGGCAAGGCGCGGATCGTCCAGGAAGGCGATGCGATCAGCGTGATCGCCTATGGCACGATGATCCACGTGGCTCAGGCCGTCTGCCGCGAGAAGGGCATCGATGCAGAGATCATCGATCTGCGCACCCTGGTCCCGCTCGACATTGAGACTGTGGAAAAGTCTGTCAAGAAAACCGGCAAATGCCTCATCATCCACGAAGCGACCCGCACCGGCGGGTTCGGCGGTGAGCTTTCCGCGCTGGTTCAGGAACGCTGCTTCTACCACCTCGAAGCGCCGATCGAGCGCGTGACCGGCTTTGACACTCCCTATCCGCACAGCCTCGAGTGGGCCTATTTCCCCGGTCCCGTCCGCATCGGCGAGGCGGTTGACCGGCTGATGAAAGCGTAACTCTATGGGTACCTTTACCTTCAGACTCCCCGATATTGGCGAAGGCATCGCCGAGGCCGAGATCGTCACCTGGCACGTCAAGGTGGGTGACCGGATCGAGGAAGACGGCAAGATCGCCGACGTCATGACCGACAAGGCCACGGTCGAGATGGAAAGCCCGGTCTCGGGCGTGGTTCTGGAAGTTGCCGGGGCCGAGGGCGACATGATCGCGATCGGCTCGCCGTTGGTGGTGATCGAAACCGACGGGGAAGGGGAGGTCGAGGAGGTCGCACCCGCTGCCAAGGCAGAGTCTGCCCCGGTGGCGGCTGCCGCTCCAGAGCCCGTAATCGAAGCTACGCTGGCTCCGCCGCCGCCAGCACCAGCGCCAGCACCCGTCGTGGAACAGCCAGTGGCGCATGCTGCAAAGGTCCTTGCCAGCCCGGCCGTCCGCGCCCGCGCCGCCGATCTGGGGATCGATCTGGCCCAGGTAAAGCCGGCCGAAGACGGCCGCATTCGCCACGCCGATCTCGACGCCTTCCTGGCCTACAACGCGGCCGGCGGCTTCCGCGCGGCCGGTGCCAAGCGCGCCGACCAGCAGGTCAAGGTGATCGGCCTGCGCCGCCGCATTTCCGAGAACATGGCGGCGTCCAAGCGCAACATCCCGCACTTCTCCTATGTGGAGGAATGCGATGCGACCGCGCTGGAGGAAATGCGCACCCAGCTCAATGCTGCACGCGGCAACCGGCCCAAGCTGACCCTGCTGCCACTGCTGATCACCGCGCTCTGCCGCGCTATGCCCGATTTCCCGATGCTCAATGCCCGCTTCGATGACGAGGCCGGTGTTGTGACGCGCTTCGGCTCGGTGCACCTTGGCATGGCGACCCAGACCGATGGCGGGCTGATGGTTCCGGTAATCCGCGATGCGCAGGACAAGAACCTGTGGCAACTTGCGTCCGAGATTGCGCGCCTGGCCGAAGCCGCCCGCAACGGCACGGCGAAGAGCGAGGAGCTATCCGGCTCGACCATTACGCTCACGTCACTCGGCCCACTCGGCGGTGTCGCCCACACCCCCGTCATCAATCGCCCGGAAGTGGCCATCATTGGCCCGAACCGGATTATTGAGCGGCCGATGTTCGTGCCCGATGGCATGGGCGGTGAGCGCATCGAGAAGCGCAAGCTGATGAACCTGTCGATCAGCTGCGATCACCGCGTGGTTGATGGCTGGGATGCGGCCAGTTTCGTCCAGGCGATC
>JAJTFU010000091.1 GCA_021299075.1 Novosphingobium sp.
CTCAACCCCGGCGACGAAGTGCTGATCCCCGCGCCGTGGTGGGTCAGCTATCCCGAGATTGCCCGGTTCGCCGGGGCAGAGGTGGTGGCGCTCAAGACCACCGCGGCTGGCGGCTTCCGGATCACGGCGGAACAACTCGAAGCCGCCATCACCCCGCAAAGCCGGTGGTTGCTGCTCAACAGCCCCGGCAACCCGACCGGCGCGGTCTATTCGGCCGATGCGCTGGCGGCGCTTGGCGCGGTCCTCGCCCGCCATCCCCAGGTGCTGGTGATGAGCGACGATATCTACGCCCCGCTGCGCTATGGCTCCGGCACCCATGCGACCCTCGCCGTGGTCTGCCCCGACCTGGCCGAACGGGTGCTGACCGTCTCCGGCGTCTCGAAAAGCCATGCCATGACCGGCCTGCGCATCGGTGTCGCCACTGGCCCAGCCTGGCTGATCGAGGCCATGGCGCGGCTGCAATCGCACTCCTCGGGCAATCCGGCTTCGCTCAGCCAGGCGGCGGCGGCTGCTGCCTTCGAGGGGCCGCAGGATTTTCTGGCTGAATGGCGCGAACGCTTTCGCGCGCGCCGCGACCTTTGCGTTGCCGCGCTGAATGCCGTACCGGGCCTGTCGACCCCGGTGCCCGAGGGCGCGTTCTATTGCATGGTCGATGCCGCGCCGCTCGCCGACCGCTTTGCTGACGACCAGGCACTCTGCCTCCACCTGCTCGAGCACGGTGTGGCGGTAGTCGCCGCTTCGGCCTTTGGCGGAGACTTCGGCTTCCGGATCAGCTTCGCAACTGACGAGGATCGATTGACGGAAGCGCTGCGGCGCATTGCAAAGGCGCTGACATGAACCCCATCCCGGTCCTGTTCGAGGACGGCGAAGCCCTGGTGATCGACAAGCCGGCCGGCCTGCCGATCGAACGTCCGCGCGCCGGCGGCGTCAGCCTGGAAGACCGCGCGGCCGAATTCCGGCTGGGCTTTGCCCGCTCGCCGGTGCCGGTCCACCGGCTCGATACCGATACCTCCGGCTGTCTGTTGCTGGCCCGCAACCCCAAGGCACTGAAGCGCTTCAACGCGGCGTTCGAGGCGCGCGAGGTGGAAAAGGTCTACCTCGGCGTGGTCGCCGGACCGGTCGAGGGCGAGGCCGGCACGATCGAGCTGTCGCTGACCAAGATCAGCAGCGCCGAGAAGGGCTGGCGGATGATCCCGGCCAAGAAGGGCAAGCCTGCCATAACGCACTGGCGCAAGCTGGCCGAGAAGGACGGGCTGACCCTGGTCGAGTTCCGGCCCGAGACCGGCCGAACGCACCAGATCCGCGTCCATGCGCTCGCCGGGCTGGGTGCGCCGCTGCTGGGCGATCCGGTCTATGGCGCCGGGCCGGTCGCCAATGCGCGCCGCACCATGCTCCACGCCGCGGAACTGAGCATTGCGCGCGGGGGCAAGCCGCCGATCCATGCCGTTGCCCCCATGCCGGCCGATTTCGCCGCGCTGGGGTTCAACCATGGCTGACCTGGTCGACCGGGCCCTGGCGCTGGTGAGCGAAAGCTTCATCGCCGCCGCCGGGCCTGGCGGGCAGAACGTCAACAAGGTCGCCACAGCCGTGCAGCTGCGGCTCGATGTCTATGCCCTGCGGCTCGAGCCGGAGGTGTTCCACCGCTTCAAGCAGCTCGCCGGATCGCGGATGACCGCCAAGGGCGAACTGGTCCTGACCGCACGGCGGTTCCGGACCCAGGAAGCCAACCGCACCGATGCGCGCAAGCGGCTCGCCGAATTGCTCGAAGAAGCGCAGAAGCTGCCCGAAAAGCGCGCCAAGAGCCGGCTCAACCGGGTCGGCAAGACCGAGCGCCTGGCGGGCAAGAAGCGGCGCGGCGCGATCAAGGCCGGACGCGGCAAGGTTTCGTTCGACTGATTACTTGCTTGCGGGCGCGGGCTGGCTCGGCTGCGCCGTTGCCGCAGCGGTGGCTTCAGCCGGGAGGCGCCGAGCCTCCAGCATCTGCGCCGCTTCATCCAAAGCCTTGGCCTCACCCACGCTGACCCCGCCGGGGCCGGCGTCGTTATCCGCCTTGCCGCAGCCAGCCAGGGCCAGTGCGGCAAGCGCGGTCAGCAACGCCGGACGGCGCATGGCGTTTACTGCTTCGCGGCCGGAGCGGCTTCGCTCTTCGCCGGCTCGCTGGCAGCCGCAGTAGCAGCATCGCTGGCTGCGTCGGTCGCGGTGCCGGTTTCGGTCGCCGCCGCATCGACAGCCGGGGTCGCCGCCGCGTCGACGCCGCCAACGGCTTCTTCAGCCGGCATTTCAACATTGTCGGGCGAGGCCGCCTCGTTGGCGCTGTCAGAGCTGCCGCAGGCGGCAAGCGCGAAGCTGGCGGAAACAAGGGCGGCGAATGCGATCTTCTTCATGGACACTCTCTCTGCTGCAGCCTGGGAGGCAAAGCCTGGCGAACCCGCTATCCTTCTACGCATTCACCGGCCCGCTGCCAACCGCAAGAAAGTTTCGTTACCCCGCGGCGAATGCGCGGTTGATAACATATAAAGATTTCTTTATATGATCTGGCAAGATGAAGATCGACCCCACCCTGCGCGCTCTGGCGGACCCGACCCGGCTGCGGATCATGCGGCTGCTGGCGCACATGGAACTGGCTGTGGGCGAATTGGCACAGGTGCTGGGCCAAAGCCAGCCGCGCGTTTCGCGCCACGTCCGGATTCTCTGCGATGCGGGCCTGGCCGAGCGGCGCAAGGAAGGCTCGTGGGTGTTCCTGCGCAGCGCCATCGCGGAAGATCGCGCCCCGCCGCTGGGGGCCGCCACTGCCCGGCTGCTGGCCGTGGCCGAAGAGAGTGACGCCGCTTTTGCCGGGCGCTGCGCGGAAGACCGCCGCCACCTGGCCGCGATCCGCGCCGCGCGCGAATCGAGCGCGGCCAACTACTTTGCCCGCCACGCCGAAGAGTGGGATACGCTACGCAGCCTGCACAGCCCAGACGGACCAGTGGAGGCCGCGCTGGGCGAGGCACTGGGCCAGGGCTCGCTTGGCAGCCTGCTCGACATTGGCACGGGCACGGGCCGCATGGCCGAACTGTTCGCCCCGCGCGCCGCGCACGTGACCGGGCTCGACAACAGCCCCGAAATGCTCCGCATCGCCCGCGCGCGGCTCCAGCACCTGCCGGCCGATGTCTTTGACCTGGTCCAGGGCGATTTCGCCAAGCTGCCCTTTGCCGCGCAGAGTTTTGACACGGTGCTGTTCCACCAGGTGCTGCACTATGCCCAGGCGCCCGAGCTCGTCCTGGCTGAAGCGGCCCGCGTCACGCGCCCCGATGGCACACTGGCGATCGTCGATTTCGCCGCGCACGACCGGGAAGAGCTGCGCAGCCTCCACGCCCACGCCCGCCTCGGCTTTACTGATGAGCAGATGCTCAGCCTCTTGAGCGATGCCGGGTTCACCCCCGCGCCGCCGGTTGCCCTGCCCGGCCAACCGCTCACCGTGAAGATCTGGACCGCGCACCGTGCGCCGGCCTCCGCCGCCAAACCTGCAAAGGCCACCGCATAATGAACCAGGCAAGCGAAACCCGTCGCGCCCACGCCTCGCCGCTGTTCGCCGGTCTGCCCGGCGATATCGGCGTCTCGTTCGAATTCTTCCCGCCCAAGACCGAGAAGATGGAAGAGACGCTGTGGGATTCGGTGCTGACGCTGGCCCCGCTGGCCCCGCGCTTCGTTTCGGTCACTTATGGCGCGGGCGGCACCACGCGTGAGCGCACCCACAACACCGTTGCCCGGATCGTGCGCGAAACCGGCATTCCCGCCGCCGCGCACCTGACCTGCGTAGAGGCCACCAAGGACGAGATCGCTGAAGTGGCCGATGCCTATTGGCAGGCCGGGGTACGCCACATCGTCGCCCTGCGCGGCGATCCGCCGGGCGGTGCCACCAAGTTCACCCCGCACCCGCAAGGCTATGCCAATGCGGTCGAACTGGTCGCCGGTCTGCGCGAGCTGCACCCGTTCGAGCTGTCGGTCAGCGCCTATCCCGAAACGCACCCCGATGCCGCCAATCCGGCGGCCGATCTCGACAACCTCAAGCGCAAACTCGATGCCGGGGCCACCCGCGCGATCACCCAGTTCTTCTTTGAGCCCGATACCTTCTTCCGCTTCCAGGATGCCTAGCGGGATGACCGGCACCGCCGTGCCTGACTGGCTGGGCCACCTGTTCGAAGGGCTGGATGAAAAGCCCGCCGCCCGCCAGCTCGTCGCCGCCACGGTCGCGGCCGAATTCTGCCGCCGGCTCTATGCGGGCGGCGTGCGCAATTTCCATTTCTACACCCTCAACCGGGCCGAGCTGTCCTACGCCATCTGCCACCTGCTCGGCCTGCGTCCGGAGAATCCAGCATGACCCCGCGCGAGCAATTCCTGGCCGAAGCCGCCAAGCGCATCCTGATCATCGACGGCGCCTTCGGCACCGAGATCCAGCAGCGCAAGCTGACCGAGGCCGACTATGCCGGCACGCTTGGCCTGTCGAAGGACCAGAAGGGCAACAACGACATCCTGGCGATCACCCGGCCCGACGTACCCGAGGCAATCCACCGCGCCTATTTCGAGGCCGGGGCCGATATTGCCGAGACCAACACCTTCTCCGCCAACCGGATCAGCCAGGCGGACTATGGCGCGGAAGCACTGGTCCGCGAGATCAATGTCGAAAGCGCCCGGCTGGCCCGCCGGGTGGCCGATGAATTCGCCGCCGATGGCCGTCCGCGCTTTGTTGCCGGAGCGATCGGCCCGACCAACAAGACCCTTTCGCTCTCGCCCGATGTCAACGATCCCGGCTATCGCGAGATCGACTGGGACGAGCTGGTCGACGTCTACCGCGAGCAGGCCGCCGCGCTGGTCGAGGGCGGGGCCGACTTCATCCTGATCGAAACCGTGTTTGATACGCTCAATGCCAAGGCCGGGATCATGGCCGTGCGCGAAGTGGAGCGCGAGCTTGGCCGCGAAGTGCCGATCATGCTCTCCATGACGCTGACCGACCTGTCGGGCCGCAACCTCTCGGGCCACACCGTCGAGGCCTTCTGGTATGCCGTGCGCCATGCCCGGCCGCTGACGATCGGGCTGAACTGCTCGTTCGGCGCCACCCAGCTGCGCCCGCACGTTCGCTCGCTCAGCGCGATCGCCGATGCGGCGATCATGGTCTATCCCAACGCCGGCCTGCCCAACGAACTGGGCCAGTACGACGAGCTGCCCGAAGAAACCGCCGCACTTGTCCGCGAATGGGCCGAGGAGGGCCTGCCTTCGCGCAAGATCCCGCAGCTCGACGCCGCCACCCGCCTTGCCGGCCTTGAACCCTTTGTGATGGCAGCCTGATCCCATGAACGCCCAGTCCTCCGCCCGCTTCGTCAATGTCGGCGAGCGCACCAATGTCACCGGTTCGGCCGCCTTCAAGAAGCTGATCCTGGCGGGCGACTATGCCAAGGCGGTCGAAGTCGCGCGCCAGCAGGTTGAGAACGGCGCCCAGGTGATCGACGTCAACATGGACGAGGGGCTGCTCGACGCGGTCCACGCCATGACCACCTTCCTCAAGCTGATCGCTGCGGAGCCCGACATCGCCCGCGTGCCGGTGATGATCGACAGTTCCAAGTGGGAAGTGATCGAGGCCGGCCTGAAATGCGTTTCGGGCAAGCCGATCGTAAATTCGATCAGCATGAAGGAAGGTGAAGAGCCCTTCCTGGCCCAGGCCCGCAAGTGCATGGACTATGGCGCCGCCGTCGTCGTCATGGCCTTCGACGAACAGGGTCAGGCGGACAGCAAGGACCGCAAGGTCGAGATCTGCGAGCGCGCCTACAAGCTGCTGACCGGGATCGGCTTCCCGCCCGAGGACATCATCTTCGATCCCAACATCTTCGCCGTGGCGACGGGGATCGAGGAGCACAACAATTACGGCGTCGACTTCATCGAGGCCGTGCGCGAGATCCGCGCCCGCTGTCCGCACGTCCATTTCAGCGGCGGGCTTTCCAACCTCTCGTTCTCGTTCCGCGGCAACGAGCCGGTCCGCCGGGCAATGCATTCGATCTTCCTCTACCACGCGATCCCTGCGGGTCTCGACATGGCGATCGTCAATGCCGGCCAGCTTGACGTCTATGACACGATCGACCCGGCGCTGCGGCAGGCCTGCGAGGATGTCATCCTCAACCGCGATCCGGGTGCCACCGAGCGGCTGATCACCCTGGCCGAGAGCTTCAAGGGGACCGATGCCAAGGCCGAGAAGGAAGCCGAGGAATGGCGCGGCTGGGACGTGACCCGCCGGATCGAGCATGCCCTGGTCAAGGGCATCGACGCCTATATTGTCGATGACACCGAAGAAGCCCGCGCCGCGATCTTTGCCGAGGGCGGCCGCCCGATCCAGGTGATCGAAGGCCCGCTGATGGACGGGATGAACACGGTTGGCGACCTGTTTGGATCGGGCAAGATGTTCCTGCCGCAGGTGGTCAAGTCCGCCCGCGTGATGAAAAAGGCCGTGGCGCACCTGATCCCGTTCATCGAGGCGGAAAAGGTCCTGCTTGGCACTGAATCCCAGTCCAAGGGCCGGATCGTGATGGCGACCGTGAAGGGCGACGTCCACGATATCGGCAAGAACATCGTCGGCGTGGTCCTGCAGTGCAACGGTTATGAAGTGATCGACCTGGGCGTCATGGTACCCTGGTCGAAGATCATTGAGACCGCGATCACCGAAAAGGCCGACATGATTGGCCTGTCGGGCCTGATCACTCCAAGCCTCGACGAAATGGTCACCGTCGCCGAGGAAATGGAGCGCGCCGGCCTGTCGATCCCGCTGCTGATCGGCGGGGCGACCACCAGCAAGCTCCACACGGCACTGAAGATCGACCCGGCCTATACCGGCCCGCCTGGCCGACCTGGTCACCTGTTTTGACTGGACCCCGTTCTTCCGTGCCTGGGAACTGGCCGGCAATTTCCCGGCGATCCTCGATGACGAAGTGGTCGGTGAAAGTGCACAGTCGCTCTACAACGACGCCGTGGCCATGCTGGAGAAGATCGTCAGCGAGAAGTGGTTGACCGCCAAGGGCGTCTGCGGCTTCTGGCCCTGCGCGCGGGACGGCGATGATGTCGAGCTCTACCTCACCGAGGAAGAGCGCCACGTCCGCCTGCCCTTCCTGCGCCAGCAGATCCGCAAGAGCCGCGACCGCGCGAACTATTGCCTGGCCGATTTCATCGATCCCGATGGCGACTGGATCGGCGGCTTTGCCGTGGGCATTCACGGGATCGAGCCGCACCTTGAACGCTTCCGCGCGGGCCATGACGACTATTCGGACATCCTGCTCAAAGCCCTGGCCGATCGCTTTGCTGAAGCCTTTGCCGAGCGGCTGCACCAGCACGTCCGCACCACGCTGTGGGGCTATGCCCCGGGCGAGCAGCTGACCAACGAAGCGCTGATCCGTGAGGAATACCGCGGCATCCGCCCCGCCCCCGGCTATCCCGCCTGCCCGGACCACAGCCTCAAGCCGATCCTGTTCGAGCTGCTGGACGCCACGGCGAAGACCGGGATCACCCTGACCGAGAGCTACGCCATGCTGCCGACCGCAGCGGTTTCCGGCTTCTATTTCGGCCACCCGCAGGCCGAATACTTCGGCGTCGCCCGGATCGGCCGCGACCAGGTGGAAGACTATGCCGCCCGGCGCGGCGCGGATATTCCGACCGCCGAACGCTGGCTCAGGCCGAACCTGGACTGATCAGGTCATCCCGTGCATCTCGGGGATGGCTGACATTGGTCCCTTCGGCATGACCAGCAGTTCCAGCGGGTCACTGCCAGCGCGATAGCGGGCGAGCAGGGCCGGCATATCGACCTCGACGCCAATCGGGTTGGCACCGAACGCCTCGCTCCGCATGTAGTCATCGTCAACGTCGACCTGGAACTCCATCCGGTTGCCATCCGGATCGCGATAATAATTCGACAGGGTAATGCCGTGGTGGATCGACCAATAGGGCAGAATCCCGGCACCCTTCAGCGTATCATAGGTTTCCAGCAGGTCGGCGACGGAAGCGTAGGTATAGGCGACGTGGTTGACCCCGATCGTACCGCGCTCATCCCGATCCTCGCCACCGGGATTGAGTGCATCAAGGTTGGCGAAGGCAAATCGGTGGTGCTCGTCATCATAGGTCAGGAAGGCTAGCGCCGGGTCCTGGTGGACAACCTCAGCCTCGAACACCTGCTGATACCAGGCGATCATCTCTGCGTAGCGTCGCGTCTGGTAAACCACGTGCGCGAACTTGACCGGCTTGACCATTTCAATTCCTCCCCTGGCCGCGACCCGGTGGCTGAACTGGCGGCAGGCTAGGACTGGTGCAGGCCGCAGGCAAGCGCCGTAATCTCCGGGGGATGCATCGATCGCTGCGGTCGGCTATGCTCCCGGCAATGCGCTGGTTCGCCTTCTTGTCCCTGTTGCTGTCGGCCCCCGCCATAGCCGCTGCGCCCGCAACGGTTGCGGTGGCGTTCGACCACCGCCCTTGGCGTCATGCGGCTGGTCGATCAGGGCAAGCTCGACCTTGATCGCGATGTCTCGGACTATCTCGGCTGGCGCCTGCGCAACCCGGCCTTCCCGGACCGGCCGATCACGCTGGCCATGCTGCTGTCGCACCGCTCGAGCCTGATCGACGGCGGTGAGCTGTACCTGATCCCGCTGGGCGTAACCCTGCGCGAGCGGCTGACCGATCCGCGCGTCTGGGATGCCCAGCACGCGCCGGGCAGCGATTGGTTTCACTATACCAACCTCAACTTCCCGGTGATCGCCAGCGTGATGGAGAAGGTGACCGGCGAGCGGTTCGACGTCGCGATGAGCCGCCTGGTGCTGAAGCCGCTGAAGCTGGACGCCTGCTTCAACTGGGGCGCGGGGTGCAGCGCGGATGCCTATCGGCGCGCGGTCGTGCTTTATCGGGCCAGTGGCGAGGTGGCGCGCGATGACCTGCGCGGCAGCCCGCCAGTCTGCCCGGTCTTCCTGGCGCAGGGGACCAGCTGCGATCTTTCGCGCTATCAGCTGGGTGACAATGGCGCCCTGTTCTCGCCCCAGGGCGGCCTCAGGATTTCGATGCGGGATCTGGCCAAGGTCGGCCAGCTGCTTGCTCGCCAGGGACACGGCCTCAACTCCCGGCGGTCCTATGCGCGGATGGTAAAGCCGGTCTGGCTGTTCAATGGCAGCAACGGCCTTGGCGAGGACGGGACCGCCAGCGGCTTCTTCTGCGCCTATGGCCTCGCCGTGCAGCGTCTGGCCGGCAAGCAGGCCAGGTGCCGCGACGATCCGTTTGGCGATGGCCGCGTCCGGTTCGGCCATTCGGGTGACGCCTATGGCCTCAAGAGCGGGCTGTGGTTTGATCCCCGGACCGGCAAGGGTCTGGCCTTCTTCACCAGCGCGGTGCCGGACAATGCACCAACCGGACGCTCCGCTTTCCTGGCCGTGGAAGAGTCCGTTGTGGAGAGAGCAGGCTTCTAGCCCTTCCGCTCCCTGCCCCACCCGGCTAGGCGCTGCGGGGTGACGCGCGACGCCCTTCTTGACCAGCTCCACACCACCTTCGGGTTCAGCGCCTTTCGCGGGGTGCAGGAACAGGTGCTGGCGCGCGTCATGGCCGGGCAATCGACCCTGGCGATCATGCCGACCGGCGCGGGCAAGTCGCTGACCTACCAGCTCCCTGCAGTGATGCTGGAGGGGACCTGCGTGGTGGTCTCGCCGCTGATCGCGCTGATGCACGATCAGCTCCGCGCCGCGACTGCCAACGGCATCCGCGCCGCCACCCTTACCAGCGCCGATCTGGACCGTGCCGAGACGATTGAGCGCTTCCGAGCCGGCACGCTTGACCTGCTCTATGTCGCGCCCGAACGCGCCAGCCAGTCGCATTTCCGGGAGCTGCTGGGCTCTGCCCCGATCAGCCTGTTCGCCATCGACGAGGCGCACTGCGTGTCCGAATGGGGCCACGATTTCCGCCCCGACTATCGCCTGCTGCGGCCGCTGCTGGACTCCTTCCCGCAGGTCCCGCGCCTGGCGCTAACCGCCACGGCCGATCGCCACACCCGCGCCGATGTCCTTACCCAGCTGGGCATTGGCGAGGACGGGCTGATCGTCGCCGGGTTTGACCGGCCCAATATCCGCTATGCGATCCGCCACCGCGACAGCCTGCTCCAGCAATTGAAGACGCTGATGGCCGAGCAGCCGGGGCCGGGGATCGTCTATGCCCCGACCCGCAAGAAGGTGGAGGAGCTGGCCGAGAAGCTGAGCGCCGCGACTGGCCGCCCGGTCCTGCCCTATCACGCCGGGCTCGATCCGCAGGTCCGCAGCGCCAACCAGGCGGCTTTCGTGGCCAGCGAAGACATGGTGATGGTCGCCACGGTCGCCTTCGGGATGGGGATCGACAAGCCTGACGTGCGCTTTGTCGCCCATGCCGGCATCCCCAAATCGATCGAGGGCTATTACCAGGAAACCGGCCGCGCCGGGCGTGATGGCGATCCGGCCGTGGCGCTGATGCTGTGGGCGGCGGAGGATTTTGCCCGCGCCCGCCACCGCCTCGCTGAGGTTGAGGAACACCGCCAGGCCGGCGAGCGCGCGCGGCTCGATGCCCTGGCCGCGCTGGTCGAGACCGGGGCCTGCCGCCGCGCCGTGCTGCTGCGCCACTTCGGCGAGGACCCGCCGCAGACCTGCGGCAATTGCGACAACTGCCTCGATGCCCCCGGCATCGTCGATACGACCGAGCTGGCGCGCAAACTGCTCTCGGCCGTTTACCGCACCGGCCAGACCTATGGTTTCGGCCATGTCGAGAAGGTACTGCTGGGCCAGGAGGACGAGCGCGTGATCGCGCGCGGGCATGACCGGCTCTCGGTCTTCGGGATTGTCGGCAGCGACGAAGCGCCCTTGCTCAAGCCGCTGATGCGCGCGCTGCAGGCGCGTGGCAGCCTGGTCCCAACCGAGCATGGCGGACTCGCCCTGGGAGGTGATGCGCGCGACGTGTTGAAGGGTGAGGCCGCGGTCCTGATTGCACTCCAGCCGCGGCGGGAGCGCCAGGGCGGACGGTCTGGCAAGCGCGAGCGCGGCGCGGTCAACCCGGTTGGCAATCCGCTGTTCGATGCGCTGCGCGAACTGCGCCGCTCACTCGCGGCCGAGGCCGGGGTGCCGCCCTACGTGATCTTCCACGATGCCACCTTGCGCGAAATGGCCGAGACCCGACCCGCCAGCCTTGCCCAATTGGGCGAGGTCGGCGGCGTCGGGTCCCGGAAATTGGCGGCCTATGGCGACGCCTTTTTGAGCGTCATCCGCCAGTACTGATTACGGCCGGAGCTCGTCATGCGGCAGGTGCGGCGCGGCGTCTTCGCCGTGGCGCGTGGCCCACAGCGAGTAGAACACGCCCGCCGCAATCAGCCCCGCAGTCACGCCCAGGCTCAGCACCGGCGGGAACTTCTCGCCGCCCATGATGAAGTCCGAGATGAAGATCTTCGAGCCGATGAAGATCAGCACCGAAGCCAGCGCATACTTCAGGTAGTAGAAGCGGTGGACCATGGCCGAGAGCGCGAAGTAGAGCGCACGCAGGCCCAGGATCGCCATGATGTTGCTGGTATAGACGATGAAGGTGTCGGTGGTGATCGCGAAGATCGCCGGCACCGAATCGACCGCAAAGACCAGGTCGGCGAGGTTGATCACCACCAGCGCGACGAACAGCGGGGTGACCGCAGTCACCAGCTTGCCGGTCTTCTCGTCCGGCACCTTCACGAAGAAGTGCTGGTCATGCAGCTGCGGCGTGACCCGCATGTGGGTGGATATCCACCGCACGACCGGATTCTTCGACACGTCGGGATCGTGATCCCCGGCGAAGAACATTTTCACGCCGGTGAAGATCAGGAAGGCCGCGAAGATGTAGAGCACCCAGTAGGCTTCCTGGACCAGCGCCGCACCCGCCGCGATCATCAGCCCGCGCAGCACGATTACCGCGAGGATGCCCCAGAGGAGCGCGCGGTACTGATACTTCGGCGGGATCGCGAAGAAGGTGAAGATCAGGCTGATCACGAAGACATTGTCGATCGAGAGCGCCTTTTCGATGAAGTACCCGGTATAGTACTTCATGCCGAGATCGCCGCCCTTCTCGATCCATACCCAGACCCCGAAGGCCATGGCGATGGCGATGTAGAAGACCGACAGCTTAAGGGATTCCGCGATGCCCATCTCGCGGTCTTCCTTGTGCAGGATGCCCAGGTCGAAAACGGTCAGCGCGATGACGATGCCGATAAAGGCCAGCCAGAACCAGACCGGAGTGCCGAGCCAATCGGCGGTGAGGAATTCCATCAGTCACTTTCCCTGTTAAAAACAAAAGCGCGCCGGAACGAGGCTGCTATGCCCTGCTCCGGCGCGGAGGTGAATTGGTCTTTTCGCTGTTAAGTGGGCCGCGGACGGCGCAGCAGGCGCGCCATCCGGTCCTTGATCGCCAGCTTGAGCTTCTTCAGCCGGACGATCTCGAACGGATCGGCCAACCGCCGCCGCTGCGCCAGGCGCAGGGCGTCATCAAGCTTCTGGTGGCGTTCCATCAAACGGAACACACGATCGGACGTGCCTATCAAAGACATGGGCAAATGCTCCCTTATCGAACAGGTTGAGTTCGATCGGATGAGCCGAGCCTGGAGCCCAGTTTCCTTGGGATGGGGGGACAAGGTGTCCGGACCACAGGCATCGGCATCATCCGATGCGGTCCGACATCACGCAAGCGCCCTGGCTGGGAAGGGGGGATAGTGCCAGTGCGCCGCGCCAGAGGGGCCCGGTCCCGCAGGACTGTTATTAAGACTGATTCGTTCCGATTTCAAGGGCCATTTTTCTTGGTGCCGGATCTGCTTGACGACCGGGCGAATCGCGATATTAATATGATATCAGTTTTAACGCTGATTGATTCACAGGGGTCACTATCATGTCCGATGCACACACGCCGATGGCCATCAGCCGCGAAAAGCGCGCCTGGAGCACCAGCGGCTATCTGATCTTCATCTCGTTCCTGGCGCTGCTCGTGCTCACGATCTGGCGGATCGTCAGTTTCGCAGGCGGTCAGCCCGAGGACAGCGAGGTCTTCGGCTTCGTCGTCTCGACCGGGCTAATGACTGTCGCGCTCGTCATTCTGGCTAGCGGGTTCTACATGATCCAGCCCAACCAGGCCGCCGCGATCACGCTGTTTGGCGCCTATCGTGGGACCGATCGCAACGAGGGCCTGCGCTGGGTCTGGCCGTGGATGGGCAAGACCAAGATCTCGGTCCGCGCCAACAACCTGGTTTCGGACAAGATCAAGGTCAACGACCTGCGCGGCAATCCGATCGAGATGGCAGCCCAGGTGGTCTGGCGCGTGGTCGATACCGCCCAGGCGCTCTATGACGTCGATGACTACAAGGCCTTCGTCATGGTCCAGATCGAGGCGGCGGTCCGCACGATCGGCTCGCGCTATCCCTATGACGATTTCGCCCATGCCGAGATCACCCTGCGCGGCAATCATGACGAGGTAGGGATTGAGCTGCGCAAGGAACTGATCGCGCGGCTGACCATGGCCGGGATCACGGTTGATGAATGCGGCTTCACGCACCTCGCCTATGCCCAGGAAATCGCCGGGGCGATGCTGCGCCGCCAACAGGCCGAAGCGGTGATCGCCGCACGCACCAAGCTGGTCGAAGGCGCGGTCACCATGGTCGAAATGGCGCTGCACCAGCTGAGCGAGAAGGGCGTGGTCAATCTCGACGACGAGCGCAAGGCGGCGATGGTGTCCAACCTGATGGTCGTGCTCTGCGGTGAGCGCGATACCCAGCCGGTGGTCAACACGGGCACGCTGTACCAGTGACCTGACCCATGGCGCCGCCCGGAAAAAAGGCCTTCCCGCTGCGGCTCGATCCAGCGCTGTTCAGCGCGCTGGAGCGGGCCGCAGCCAGTGACTTCCGCTCGGTCAATGCCGAGATCGAAGTCCTGCTGCGCGAGGCTCTGATCCGGCGCGGCGTGAAAGTGGCGCCAAGCGAGCCGCCCCGGCGCGGGCGGCCACCCAAGGAGAAGAATGATGACTGAACCCAAGCCCTGGTTCGCCCCCAAGCGCTTTGGCTATGGTGCCGGTCTGCCGGTTACGTGGCAAGGTTGGGCACTGCTGGGCGGCTATCTGGCGATCCTGGCCGTCGTTGGCTGGCTCGATCACCAGACTGACGGGCGCGTCCGGACAATCGGCTTTGCCGTGCTTGTCGCGGCCACGGCTACCTTCGTGTCGCTGGTCTATCAGCGCACCGAGGGGGGCTGGAAATGGCGCTGGGGCAAGCGCGATTAGTTCTGCCTTTGCCTGATCTTAACCGGGCCGGGACTATGGTTCTGCTATGGACAAGAACGCCCGCCTGATCCTCGCTCTCTCGGCCCTCGCCAGCCTGGCCCTGCCGGTCTCGCTCGCCAGCGCGCAGAACTTCACGCCCTACGGTGGTCGAAACCGGCCAGCGCTTCGGCCGCTTGCAGGAAGCGGTCCAGGCGATCGGCGGCGGCACGGGCACGATCCGCATCGCCAACGGCCGCCACGCCGATTGCGCAGTGCAGCAGGCCGGCTCGATCACTTACCAGGCCGAAACCCCGGGTCAGGCCATCTTCGATGGCGTCGCCTGCGAAGGCAAGGGCATGCTGGTGCTGCGCGGCGACAATGCGCGGGTTGAGGGCCTCGTCTTCACCAACATCAAGGTCGACGATTTCAACGGGGTCGGCATCCGGATCGAGCTGGGCAACCTCGAGGTCTCGCAGTCGTGGTTCCGCGACAGCCAGCAGGGCATCCTCGGCGGGATCGACACCAAGAGCCGCATCAGCATCGACAAGTCGACCTTCACCCGGCTTGGCACCTGCGAAGGGCCGGGCGGCTGTGCCCACTCGGTCTATATCGGTGACTACGGCTCGGTCTCGATCACCCGCAGCCGGTTCGAGCAGGGCCGCGGCGGACACTATGCCAAGAGCCGCAGCCGCACGGTCGAGATCCTGGGCAACAGCTTTGACGATTCGGGCGGGCGCGGCACCAATTACATGATCGACCTGCCGGGCGGTGCCTCGGGCCGGATCGCCAACAACTGGTTCGTGCAAGGGGCGGACAAGGAAAACTGGTCCGCCTTCATCACCGTCGCGCCGGAAGGGCGGCAATACAGCTCGGCCGGGCTGGTGATCGAGGATAACGATGCCCGTTTTGCGCCGGGCGTCAGCCGCACCAGCACCTTCGTGGCCAACTGGACCGATGATCCGGTGCAGATCGGCGCGAACCGTCTGGCACCCGGCCTCAAGCGCACCGACCGCCGTTAACCGAAGGCCGCAGCGTAGCGCAGCACGCCGCGCGGCGCGTTGCCGGAGAGGACTTGCGCGCGAAAATATTGCGCATCGTGCTGCGCCAGCGGAGCCAGTTCGGGAATGATGCCGAAGCCGAAGCGCTCGTAATAGCCCGGGTTGCCGACCACGGCGACGCCGCGCGCGGCTTGGTCATGCAACGCCGCAATCCCCGCACGGATAAGCGCTGAACCGATCCCCTGCAGCTGAACTTCGGGTGAGACCGAAACCGGCGCCATCTGGAACCAGCCGCAATCTGCCCCGTCGATTGTCACCGGACTGAAGCCGATATGGCCGATGATTTCGCCAGCTGCGGTCACGGCAACCAGCGACAGAGCCAGATCGCCGGCGCTGCGCAGGGCATCGACCAGATCGGGTTCGCTGCCATCGCTGAACCACATCGGCGCAAAGGCGCGGCCAACCAGATCGTGTATCGCAGCTTCATCGCCAACCTGTTCTGGGCGAATGACGTAGCTGGTCACAGCAGGTGCCCCGTCCGATCGCGCTTGGTATCGAGGTAACGGGCGTTGTGTGGATTGGGCGGCAGCTGGTGCGGGACGCGTTCGGCCACGGTGACGCCGGCGGCGGAGAGCGCTTCGACCTTGGCCGGATTGTTGGTCATCAGCCGGATCGGGCCGACGCCGAGCAGGTGCAGCATCCGCGCCGCGACCGGAAAGTCGCGCGCTTCCGTGGGCAGGCCAAGCCGGTTGTTGGCATCGACCGTGTCGAACCCCTGGTCCTGCAGCTGATAGGCGCGCAGCTTGTTGACGAGGCCGATGCC